>DATKAG010000479.1:0-5547 GCA_035498355.1 Myxococcales bacterium
CGCGGCACATCAGCGAGCAGGATCCGCACGGCAGCCCCGTCAAAACCAAGCACACTCCTCGTCCCAAGGCGCACGCCTCGACCAAGCGGCTCTGGCTCGAGGCGGTTGCTCGATACCGGGAATTCGTTGCTGCCTTCCGCCAGGCGTCGCGCAAGTGGCTTTCGGGAGTCTTTGAGATCGAGTTCCCGCCGCATTCATTTCGCCCTCCGACCTGGGGGCTGCAGGCAAGAATCGTGTGAGATGTGACGAGGGGTGCAGGATCCGCACGGCAGCCCCGTCAAAACCAAGCACACTCCTCGTCCCAAGGCGCACGCCTCGACCAAGCGGCTCTGGCTCGAGGCGGTTGCTCGATACCGGGAATTCGTTGTGCCTTCCGCCTGGCATCGCGCAAGTGGCTCTCGGGAGTGTTCGAGATCGAGTTCCCGCCGCATTCCTTTCGCCCTCCGACCTGGGGACTGCAGGCAAGAATCGTGTGAGATGTGACGAGCAGGAATCGTGTGAGATGTGACGAGCGGGCAAGAATCGTGTGAGATGTGACGAGCGATGTGACGAGCGAGCCTTCGGGATCCCGCGCTCGCCCCACTCCTTGAACGCAAGCCTCATCATTGGACGGCGATCACGTGGACCGAGCCGTGCTGTACGCCGTGAACGGAGCAGAAGTAGGGGTAGTCGCCTGGCGTGGCGAAGCGGACCGCGCCAGAGACCGCGCCACCCGGGACGTCGACCTCCGCAAAGGCCTGGGGGGTGCTGCTCGAGACCGCCGTATGAGACATACCGTCGGCCGACCGCCAGGCGACTGATTCGCCGGCCTGGATGGTCGTCTCCACCGGCGCGGCGCCGACGCGCAAGTCGATCACGTTGCTCTGCGAACGGGGCCCCTCGCCCGACGAGGAGTAGTCTGTCCAGCCGCCACAAGCCGCGACCATAACGATGACAGAGAGCGCAAACGGTTTCAGCATGGATCTTCCTCTCGCGACGGACGGCATCCCCGCGCGGTGGAGAGATGCCACGAGACCTCCGATTCATCCCGGACTCGCCCGTCGCCAGCCGAAGCTGGGCGCACACGGCCGTGCCGTAAGTCGCCGCCTAACGCAGCGTCTGCGCCTGCGTCCTCTCCGCCAGCAGGTGCTTCTCGCCCCCCACCGTCTCTTCCTTCTCCAACTGTCCCAGCAAGTGGGACGACCCCGCGATGATGATGGGCCGGAAGAGCAGGTTGAGCACCGGGGTGGCGAGCAGGGCGGCGGTGGAGAGGGAGAAGCCCACCGAGAGGGAGCGGTTCGACTCCATGGCGGCGATCTCCCCGCGCGAGTCCAGGGCCAGCCAGTCGCAGAGGCGGGCGAAGAGGCGGATGGGGCCGCCGAAGATCCGGGGAAGACGGGCCGCGCCCTTGTTCAGCCAGCGCACGAACCAGGGTTCGGGGGCCTCGCGGTCGCGCTGCAGCGACTGTTTCACCGACTCGCCGGGCAGGCAGACCTGCGCGTCGTCGAAGGCGTCGGCCACCACCCAGTGCAAGCTCCAGATGGCCAGGATGGCCCCGGAGAGGACGTGGCCGATGCCCGGCAAGAGACGGGCGAGCAGGATCAGCGGAGAGATGCCGATGGCCACGATCAGGGCCTGGCGGATCATCCGGCTCGACAGGAGCCCCCAGGACATCTCCCGGGGCCCGCAGGCGCCGAAGCCCATGCGCCAGCGGATCATCGCCGCCAGCCGGGCGTAGTGGTTGGCGAAGAAGAACGAGGGCAAGGGCGCCATGTAAGCGAAGGCCTTGTAGAAGCTCTTGAACCAGCCCCAGTGGCCGTAGGACTCGGTGCCGAAGCTGGCGTAGAGCGCGCAAGCGGCGGCGAGGAGCGCGGCGGGGTAGAGGGCCTCCTTGAGAAGCTCCGGGTCCTTGAGGAGCACGCGGACGCCCAGGATGGGCTGGGCGAATCCGAAGAGCGCCTGCTCCGCGTCGCCGGCGGGCGGCGCCTGCACGCCGCGCGAATAGCCCCGCACGCGCTGCCAAGCCCAGCGGACGAGGCCCGCGCCCCGGGGGCGGGCCGTGAGCGGGACGGGCGGCGCTGGCGGAAGAAGGCTCAATTCCATGACCTCCGGTACGGACGGCGCGCCCGATTATTACAGGCGGAATTGCCTTCAGATTTCCCGGCAGACGACCCGGCGCAAGGTCTCCTGGTCGATGTTCCCCCCGGAGATGCAGATGCCCACGCTCTTTCCCGCCAGCGTCTCCCGCAGGGCGAACAGGCCGGCGAGCCCCGTGGCGCCCGCTCCCTCCGCCAGGTTGTGGGTGGTGCGCAAGAGCAGGCGCACCGCCTCCGCGATTGCCGCCTCGCTCACCTTGACGAACCCGGCCAGCCCTTCGCGCAGGGCGGGGAAGGTGAGGTCGTAGACGCAGCGGGTGGCCACGCCGTCGGCGAACGTGTTCGCCGTGTAGCCTTCCAGCGGGCGCCCCTTGTGCCAGGAGTCGTGGATGGCGGCGGCGCGCTCGGCCTGCACGCCGTAGACCGCCAGGGAAGGGCGCAACTCCCGCGCCACCGTCATCGCCCCCACCGCCTGCGAGCCGCCGCCCACCGAGAACACCAGCGCCTCCAGGGAGGGCTCCTGCTCGAGCATCTCCAGGGTCATGGTGGCCGCGCCCGCGATCACCTGCCGGTGGTTGGTGGAGTGCACCAGCGTCATCCCCCGCTCGCGCACCAGCCGGTCCGCCACCTGCGTCGCCGCGTCGTAGTCGTCGCCCTGCACGACCAGCTCGGCCCCGAAGGCGCGCATCGCCTCGTTCTTCTCCGGGTTGTTCCCCCGGGGCACGCAGAGGGTGACGGGGATACCCAGCAGCTGGCCCGCCCAGGCCAGCCCCTGGCCGTGGTTGCCTCGCGTCGCCGCCACCACCCCGCGCTTGCGCTCCTCCTCGCCCAGCGCGCTCAGCGAGGCCAGGGTGTTGCGGGCCTTGAAGTTCTGGGTGGGCTGGTGATTCTCGTGCTTGACGAAGACCTTGATCCCGTAGCCGACCGCCTCGTCGAGCGGCCCGTAGCGGCGCAGGGGCGTGGGTGGCAGCAGGGGGCGGATGCGCTTGCGCGCCTCCAGGACGTCGCCCATGGTGATCGGCCACATGGCCGGACTCTAGCGCAAAGGGCCGGCGATCACTCTCCCAGGTAGGCCTTGCGAACTTCGGGGGAACGCAAGAGCTCCTCCCCGGTGCCGGCCTGGACCACCGTGCCCGTCTCCAGCACGTAGCCGTGGTTGGCGATGGCCAGCGCCAGGTGCGCGTTCTGCTCCACCAAAAGGATGGTCACGCCCGCCTTGTTGATCTCCTGCACGATCGTGAAGATGGTCTCCACCACCGTGGGGGCCAGCCCCAGGGAGGGCTCGTCCAGGAGCAGAAGGCTGGGCCGGGCCATCAGCGCCCGGGCGATGGACAGCATCTGCTGCTCGCCGCCGGAGAGCGTCCCCGCCATCTGCTGGGCGCGCTCCCTCAGCCGGGGAAAGAGGGTGAACCCGCGTTCCATGTCCTGGGCGATGCCGCCGCCGTCCTTGCGGAGGAAGGCGCCCAGCTTGAGGTTCTCGGTGACGGTGAGGTTGGGGAAGATCCCCCGCCCTTCCGGCGCGTGGCAAAGCCCGCGGGCCACCAGCCGGTGCGGCTTGAGCCCGGCGATCTCCGTCCCCTGGTAGCGGATGCGCCCGCCGCTGGGCCTCAGCATCCCGCTCACCGCCCGCAGGGTGGTGGTCTTGCCCGCCCCGTTGGCCCCGATCAGCGAGACGATCTCCCCCTGGCCCACGCGCACGGAGATCCCGCGCAGCGCATGGATGGCGCCGTAGTGGACGTCGAGATCGTGAAGCTCGAGCAGGGCCTCGGGCATCTAGCGCGGGCCCCCGGCGGCGGCGATCTGCGCCGCGTGCTCCTTGGCGTACTTCTCGCCCAGGTAGGCCTCGATCACCTTGGGGTTGCTCTGGATCTCCCGGGGCAGCCCCTGGGCGATGGTCACCCCGTGGTCCAGCACGAGGATCCGCTCGGAGACGCCCATCACCAGCTTCATGTCGTGCTCGATGAGCACGATGGCCACCCCGAAGCGGTCGCGGATGGAGCGGATCAGCGCCATCAGCTCGCCCTTTTCCTTGGTATTCGTGCCGGCGGCAGGCTCGTCCAGCAAGAGCACCTGGGGCCCGGTGGCCAGGGCGCGGGCGATCTCCAGCCTGCGCTGCTCCCCGTAGGGAAGGTTCTTTGCCAGCTCGTCGCGTCGCGAGGAGAGGCCCATGATCCCCAGGAGCTCGTCGGAGCGCTCCGCCACCCACTTCTCCTCCTGGGCTGCGAGCGCGCCGTGGCGCACGGCGGCCGCCATCGACTCGTGGGTGAGGTGGTGGCAGGCGATGCGCACGTTGTCGAAGGCGCTCAGCTCGCGGAAGAGGCGGATGTTCTGGAAGGTGCGCGCGCAGCCCAGGTGGGCGATGGCGTGCGGGGAGAGCCCGCGGGTATCGCGGCCCAGCACCTGGATCTCCCCTTCGCTGGGGGAATAGACGCCGGTGAGGAGGTTGAAGACGGTGGTCTTGCCCGCCCCGTTGGGCCCGATCAGCGCCACCAGTTCGCGGGGGCGCACTTGCAGGGAGAAGTCGCTCACCGCAGTCAGGCCGCCGAAGCGGATGGAGGCCTTGCGCACGTCGATCAGCGCCTCGGTCAGCTCGCGCTTGCGCTCCCGCTTCGCCGCCCGCCGCTTGCGCCAGTAGTCCCAGACTTCGCGGGTGCCCAACAGGCCCCTGGGGCGCAGGAGCATGAGGGCGATCAGGGCCACCGAGTAGATCACCATGCGCAGGTTCGCCAGCGCGCGCAGGTACTCGGGGAGGATGGTGAGGACGGCGGCGGCGATGGTCGAGCCGGTGATCGACCCCATCCCGCCCAGCACCACCATGGCCACCACCTCGAAGCTGCGCACGAAGGTGAAGCTTTGCGGGGCCAGGTTCCCCTCGAAGGCTCCGCTCAGGGCCCCGGCCACCCCGGCGAAGAAGGCGCTGATGACGAAGGCGCGCACCTTGTAGCCGGTGGTGTCGATGCCCATGGCCTCGGCGGCCACCTCGTCCTCGCGCACGGAGAGGAAGGCACGCCCGTGGGTGGAGTCGCGCAGCCGCTTGGCCACCAGGATGGTGATGATCACCATCGCCCAGATCCAGGCGAAGTCGGCCCGGTGGGGGATGGGGGAGAGGCCGATGGCCCCGCCGAAGAAAGGGGTGTTCTCGATGATCACCCGGATGATCTCGCCAAACCCCAGGGTGACGATGGCCAGGTAGTCGCCGCGCAGGCGCAGGGAAGGCTTGCCCACGATCCAGCCGGCGGCGGCGGCGGCGGTGGCGCCCGCGAGCATGGAGATGATGAAGAAGATCCGGTACGGGTCCTCCGGCGGCCCGTGCATGAGCAACACCGCGCTCACGTAGCCGCCCACCGCCATGAACCCGGCGTGGCCGATGGAGAACTGCCCGGTGAGGCCGTTCACCAGGTTCAGGGACACCGCCAGGATGATGGCGATGCCGATGTGGTTGATGTTCTGGAAGGCGTACTCGAGGCGCAGG
>DATKAG010000480.1:0-3436 GCA_035498355.1 Myxococcales bacterium
GAACCGCCGGGAAGGCACCGCCACCCAGAGCGCCGGCTGCTGGACGATGACCGAGCGCGGCCCCAGCGGGCACCAGGCGGCGTATCCGTCGCTCCAGCGCCAGGCCACCCAGGCCGGCGCCCAGACGCGCCCCGGCACCCACATCCAGCCCATGGCCGGAGCCCAGGCCCAGCGCCCGTAGTGGAAGACTGCCCAGCCGAACGGCTCCTCGCTCGCCCAGGCCCAGCCCGCCTCCGTCCAGACCCAGCGTCCGTTCAGGTACGGCTGCCACTCGTCGCCCAGGTGTGTGGGGCGCCAGACGGTCCCGTATTCGGGGGTGGTGATCCACTCGCCGTACCAGGAGAGCTCGCTGTCGTTGCGGAAGTCGTCCAGGGTGGGGCCGCTCTGCTCCCCGTCATTCCAGTTGCCCTCGCTGCCGTCCGAGGGCGGCCAGTCGTACTGCTGGTCGCCGTAACCGCCCGACCAGTCGGGCGGAGGCGGCTCGTCGAAGTCCGCGAAAGCAGGCGCGGCGGCGAGCAGGACGGCGAAAAGGATTCGCGTCGTCATGGCAGTCCTCCCTGGTGCATAGGACTGTCGTCGGACGACCTTGTTCACTACGCAGTTTTTCGATCTTTTTCGAAGAGCAAGGTGGGCTCTTCCCCGCGCACGATCACGCCTTCGGTGATCTTGCACTCCTTGATGCTGTCCCGGTACGGCACGTCGTACTGGATGTCCAGCATCGCGTTCTCCATGATCGCCCGCAGCCCGCGCGCGCCGGCCTTGCGGCGCATGGCTTCGTGGGCGATGGAGCGCAGCGCTTCCCGGGTGAAGGTGAGCTTCACCCGCTCCATCTCGAACAGCTTCTGGTACTGCTTGACCAGCGCGTTCTTCGGCTGGGTGAGGATGGTGACCAGATCGTCCTCGGTGAGATCGTCGAGGGTGGCGATCATCGGCAGCCGGCCCACGAACTCGGGGATCATCCCGAACTTGATCAGGTCGGAGGGCTCGATCAGCTGCAGCATCTCGCCCACGCCCCGGTTGTCCTTGGGCTGGACGTGCGCCCCGAAGCCCAGCCCCTTCTCCCCGGCGCGCCGCTTGATGATGTTCTCGATCCCGTAGAAGGCGCCGCCGCAGATGAAGAGGATGTTGGAGGTGTCGACCTGGATGTACTCCTGCTGGTTGTACTTCTTTCCCCCGCGGGGGGTGACGTTGGCCCGGGTGCCCTCGATGATCTTGAGCAGGGCCTGCTGCACACCCTCCCCGCCCACGTCGCGGGTGGGGCTGGGGGTGTCGCCCTTGCGGGCGATCTTGTCGATCTCGTCGATGTAGACGATCCCCCGGGCGGCCTTCTCCACGTCGTAGTCGGCGGCGTGGAGCAGGTTCTGGATGATGTTCTCCACGTCCTCGCCCACGTACCCTGCCTCGGTGAGCGAGGTGGCGTCGGCGATGGTGAAGGGGACGTTGAGGAAGCGGGCCAGCGACTGCGCCAAGAGCGTCTTCCCCGAGCCGGTGGGGCCGAGGAGCAGGATGTTCGACTTCTGCAGCTCGACGTCGGCGTCGCCCTGCTGCCGGGCGGCCTGCATGCCGGGGCGCTGGCGGGCCGGCTTCTTCGAGTAGATGCGCTTGTAGTGGTTGTAGACGGCGACGGCGAGGATCTTCTTCGCCCGCTCCTGGCCCACCACGTAGTCGTCGAGGAAGGTCTTGATCTCCATCGGCGCCGGCAGGGCGACGGCGGGGCGGTTCTCCTCCCGCTCGCTCTCCTCGGCGATGATGTCGTTGCAGAGCTTGATGCACTCGTCGCAGATGTAGACGGTGGGGCCGGCGATGAGCTTCCGGACTTCCCTCTGGCCCTTTCCGCAGAAAGAGCAAGAGAGATTGCCGTGGTGATGGCTGTCCTTCCGGCTCATGTCACCTCCCTTCACAGTCTACGCAGAGGGCTGCCGGCCGGGCAACCGTGTCCGTCCCCGGACGTAGGAAATCTATAGAGGGTGGGCCCGGGGCGCCAGAATCCGGTCCGGACGCACACGAGTTAGGAGCTGAACGACTTGACCCGCACCTACGCCCTGCTCCTCGCCTATGACGGCGCGGCCTTCCGCGGCTGGCAGAAACAGCCGGGACTGCCCACCGTGCAAGGGGCCCTCGAGGAGGCGCTGCGCGCGCTGCTGGGGAAGCGGCCGGCGGTCCACGGGGCCTCGCGCACAGACGCCGGGGTGCACGCGGAGGGGCAGGTGGCGTCGCTGCGCAGCGGCCGCGGGCCCGACCTCGACCGCCTGGAGCTTCCTCCGGCGCTGCGGCTGCGCCGCTGGGCGGAGGCGCATCCCTCGTTCCACGCGCGGAGCAGCGCGGTGGGCAAGCGCTATCGCTACGACCTCGCCCTCTTCGCCCGTGGCGCCCCCGACTGGGAGCGGGCCCGGGCCGCGCTCTCCGGGCTGGAGGGCCTGGCTCATCTCCCCGGGCTTTCCTCGCCCTCGCGCGACGAGCGGCCGGCGCCGCCCCTCGAGTCCTGGACCCTGGACGACCGCGGCGTGCTGGAGGTGAGGGGCAAGGCCTTCCGCAAGCACCAGGTGCGCAACCTCGCCGGCCATCTGGGGGCCGTCGCCCTGGGGCTGGCCGCTCCGGAATCGCTGCGCGAGCTGGCGGCGCGGAGCCGTCCCTGGATGGGGGCGCGGGCCCCGGCCGGCGGGCTCACCCTGGTGGAGGTCTTCTACCCGCCGGAGCTCGATCCCTTCCCCTGAGCGTTGAGCGGGACCAGGCCCGCCGCCTCGTTGAGCCTTCCGGAGCGGAACGGCTCCAGGTCGATGGTGACGAACCTGAACCCGGCCTCCTTCAGCGCCTGCAGGGCCTGGGTGCGCACCCGCAGGAGCCGGTCGAAGTCCCCCTCGCCCGCCTCGATGCGCGCGATCTCCCCGTGGTAGCGCACGCGGAACTCGCGCAGGCCCAGGGCGCGCAGGGCCATCTCGCTCCGGCCGAGCTGGGCCAGCCGCTCCGGGGTCACCTCGATCCCGTAGGGAATGCGCGAGGAGAGGCAGGGCTGCTGCGGCTTGTCCCAGGTGGGCAAGCCCAGCTCGCGGCTCAGGGTCCGGATCTCCGCCTTGGTCAGCCCGGCTTCCGCCAGGGGCTGCACCACCTCGTGCTCGGATGCGGCCTGCAGGCCGGGCCGGTAGTCGGTCAGCTCGTCGGCGTTGGTGCCGGAGACCACCGCCCGAAGGCCCAGCTCGCTCGCCCGGGCCCGGGCGAGCGTGTAGAGCTCGGTCTTGCAGAAGTAGCAGCGGTTGATGGGATTGCTGGCGTAGCGCGGATCTTCCAGCTCCGCCGAGCGCTCCTCCAGGTGGCGCGCGCCCAGCGAGCGGGCCACGGCCCGCGCCCCTTCCAGCTCGTCGGCGGGCAGGGCCGCGGAGACGGCGGTGAAGGCCACCGCGCCCTCGCCCAGGGCCTCGCGGGCCAGCGCCAGGAGCAG
>DATKAG010000481.1:0-12194 GCA_035498355.1 Myxococcales bacterium
CTTGGCCACGTTCTGGCAGGTGCAGATGGTCGCCGCCTCGGGAAGGGCGTCCAGCCCCAGCCCCGGGGCGTTCAGCCCGGAGCCCTGGGGGAGGATGAGCTGCTCGGGATTCTTCGGCAGCGTGGCCTGGCTCTGCACGAGCTGGAGGAGGTGCCCGTAGCGGGAGGCGTCGCCCACCAGCACCCCGCCCAGCAGGCGCTGCCGGTCGGCGCTCACCACCAGCTTCTTGTAGATGCCCCCCACCGCGTCGGTGAAGGAGACCACGCGGCTGCCCGGCCGGGTGGCGTGCGCATCGCCGAAGCTGCCCACCTCCACGCCCAGGAGCTTGAGCTTGGTGCTCATGTCGAAGACGCCCAGCCGCTCTTCCCCCGCGTTGAGCGTGGAGACGGCGACGCGCGCCATCTGGTAGCCCGGCCCCACCAGCCCGTAGGTGCGGCCCCGGTAGTGGGCGCACTCGCCGATGGCGAGGATGTCCGCATCCGAGGTGCGGCAGCGGTCGTCGATGGTGATGCCGCCCCGCTCGCCGACGGCCAGGCCGCAGGCGCGGGCCAGCTCGTCGCGCGCCCGGATGCCGGCGGAGAACACCACCATCTCGGCGGCCAGGACCCCTCCGTCGGCGAAGCGGATCTCGCAAACCCGCCCGTCCTCGCCGGCCACGATCCGGGAGGTGTTCTTTCCGGTGTGGACGGAGAGGCCCAGCGCCTCGATCTTCGCCCGGAGGATCTCCGCCCCGCCCTCGTCGATCTGCATGGACATCAGCCGGGGCGCGAACTCCACCACGTGCGTCTCCAGCCCCATCCGGTTGAGCGCGTTGGCCGCCTCCAGCCCGAGCAGCCCGCCGCCGATCACCACCCCCGTGCGCGCCTTCGGCGCCCAGGCGCGGATCGCCTCCAGGTCCTCGAGGGTGCGGTAGAGGAAGCAGCCCGGGATGTCGCCGCCCGGGATGGGCGGCAACAGAGGCGCCGAGCCGGTGGCCAGCACCAGCTTGTCGTAGCGGAGGGCCGCGCCGCGGGCGGAGGTGACGACCTTGCGCTCGCGGTCGATGGCGGAAGCGCGGTCGCCCAGGTGCACCAGGATTCCTGCCTCCTGGTAGCGCCCGGGCGCCGCCAGGGCGAGGTCCTCCGCGGTCTTTCCCCCGAAGAAGGCGGTGAGGTTCACCCGGTCGTAGGCGAGACGCGGCTCCTCGCAGAAGGTGGCGACGTTCCAGCCGCCCCTTCCCTCGCTCTCGAGCAGAAGCTCGAGGAACCTGTGCCCGACCATTCCATTGCCAACGACGACGAGGTCCCGCTTCGCCGTCATCTCGCCACGCTCCAGGTCCGGATGCGCATGCCTGACCTGAGAGCAAGGGCGATGCCACCGCTGACGCGGCGCGTTCTTCCCTCGGAAAGGGGCCCGGCAGGGGCGCGGATCAGCCGACAGGCTTGTCGCTTCGCGCTCGCGGAGCCTTCATGGTTGTCGGGATCGCGCGATCGATCGGAGGCGACATCGGCCCTGAAGCGGCGCAGCCGTTGAGGATTGCCGCGCCACGTCCTTCAGGAATGTCGCTTTGCCGCGCCGGGCCGACGAAATCGTCTTTACCGCCCCTTGCTCCCCTTGGACGGCTTGGGCGGAGGCGGCTCCTTGCCGGGGAGGATGAACACCCGCACCTCGCCGCGCGCCGCCTCGTAGAGGTTCACGCCCTCCCACTCCACGCCGGGCGGGTTGTCGATGTGCATGGCCCGCACCGCCGTCTGGCTGTGCAGCGTGTGCCGGGGATACTTCGCCGGCGGATAGGCGCGCCGGTAGAAGCGCACCGCCTCGTCCCAGGGCTGCGGCAGCCGGTAGCGGTCGTCGTCGATCTTCACCGCGCCGTCCGGGAGGATGAAGCCGCGCGCCTTGAACCCCTCCGCTCCCAGGGCGGAGCCGGCCGCGAGCAGGACGAGAAGCGCAAGAGCCTTCATCGGATCTTCTCCAGCGCGGCGTCGATCCGCCGCAGCGCCCGCTCCTTGCCCAGCAAGGCGAGGGTCTCGAACAAAGGCGGGCTCACCGTGGTGCCGGTGGCGGCCACCCGGACGGGCTGGGCCAGCTTGCCCAGGCCCAGGCCACGCTCCTCGGCGAAGGTCCGGAAGGCGTGCTCCATCGCCTGCGGCCCCTGGGCGAAGGTGCGCTCGATGAGCGCCCGCGCCTCCTGCAGCAGCGGCTTGCTCTGCCCGGTGAGCTGCTTCACCACCGCCTTCTCGTCGTAAGCGGGCAGCTCGGGGACCATGTACGCCTGCCAGGCGTCGCGGATCTCGTTCAGGCTCTTCGCCCGCTCCTGCATCAGGCCGGCGAACTCCGGCGAGACGCCGGCTGCCAGCGCCAGCCCGGCCTTCGGGGTGGACTTGATCCACTGCTGGTTCAGCCACTCCAGCTTCTGGGGATTGAACACCCCGGCGGTGGCGCCCACGTGCTCCCAGTCGAACTTCTCGATCAGCTCGGGGATGGTGAAGACCTCCTGGTCGCCGTGCGACCAGCCCAGCCGCGCCAGGTAGTTCACCAGCGCCCCGGGCAGATAGCCGTCGTCGCGGTACTGCAGGACGCTCACCGCCCCGTGCCGCTTGGAGAGGCGCTGCTTGTCGGCGCCCAGGATCATCGGCAGGTGGGCGAACTGCGGCACCGGGTAGTCCAGCGCCTGGTACATGAGGATCTGCCGGGGCGTGTTCACCACGTGGTCGTCGCCCCGCGCCACCATGGTGATGCGCATCTCGATGTCGTCCACCACCGCCCCGAAGTTGTAGAGCGGCACCCCGTCGGCGCGCAGGATCACCTCGTCCTGCAGCTCCTTGTGCTGGGTGGTGATCTCGCCTTTCACCAGGTCGTGGAAGGAGGTGGCGCCCTGGTCGGGCATGCGGAAGCGCACCACGGCGCGCGGCGTGCCCCGGGGAAGCTTCTTCTCCCGGCAGGTGCCGGGATAACGGAAGCCGCGCTTCTCCTTGGCCGCCTGCGCGCGCAGCGCGTCCAGCTCCTCCTTGCTGCAGTCGCAGCGGTAGGCCTTTTCCTTGGCGATGAGCGCTTCGGCGTGCTTTTCGTAGGTGGCGAGGCGCTGCATCTGGAAGTAGGGGGCGTGCGGCCCACCCACCACGGGCCCTTCGTCCCAGTCCAGCCCCAGCCAGCGCATCCCGTCGATGATCGCCTGCTCGCTCTCCTGCGTGCTGCGCGACTGGTCGGTGTCCTCGATGCGCAGGACGAAGACTCCTTTGTTCTTGCGCGCCCAGAGCCAGTTGAAGAGCGCCGTGCGGGCTCCGCCGATGTGCAAGTAGCCGGTGGGGGAGGGCGCGAACCGGACGCGGACCATAGGGGCAGCCGAGATAGCAGAAGTTATAGTGCGCCGCCATGTTCCTCCTCGCCCTCCTCGTCGCCTTTCCCGCCGTCTCCCCGCGCGGCGTGGTCGCGGCCGCCCACCCCCTCGCCGCCGAGGCGGGCGCCAGCGTGATGCGCCGGGGCGGGAACGCCGTGGACGCGGCGGTGGCCGCCGCCTTCGCCCTGAACGTGGTGGAGCCGCAGAGCTCGGGGATCGCGGGCGGCGGCTTCGCGGTGCTCTACACGGCGCGCGACCGGGCGGTGCACGCCATCGACTTCCGCGAGGTGGGCCCCGGGGCGGCCAGGCCGGACCTCTTCATCCGCGACGGGCAGCCGCGGCAGGACCTGGCCAACGCCGGCCCCCTGAGCGTGGCGGTGCCCGCCGCGGTGAAGGGATACGCCGAGCTGGTGAAGCGCTTCGGGAAGAAGCCGCTCGGCCAGCTCACCAGCCCGGCCGAGCAGATCGCGCAGCGCGGGTTCCAGGTGAACCTCGGCTTCGTCCAGGCCAGTGCCAGCCGCCTGGACTGCCTGGCCGCCGATCCGGAGGCGGCCCGCCTCTTCCTCCGCCGCGGGCAGGACGGCGAGTACGAGGCGCTTTCTCCCGGGGACAAGCTGATCCAGCCGGAGCTGGCCCGCACCCTGCACGCCATCGGCCTCCGGGGAGCGGACGCGCTCTACAAGGGCCGGACCGCGAGAGCCATCGTGGAGACCGTCGCCTCCCGGGGCGGCATCCTCACCCTGGAGGACCTGTCGCGGGTGCAGGTGCGCGAGCGGCGCCCCCTCGAGTCCACCTACCGCGGGCACCGCATCGTCACCATGCCGCTGCCCTCCAGCGGCGGCTTCATCCTCGCCGCCCTGCTCAACGTGCTGGAGCGCGAGGACCCGCGCGCCGGCGGCTACCGCCCCGAGCGCTTCCTGCACGCCATGATCGAGACGGAGAAGCAGCTCTATTCCCTGCGGCAGCAGATCGGCGATCCGGACTTCAACCCGGGGATGGAGGACCGGGTCCGGCGCATGGCCACGAAGGACTTCGCGGGCGAGCTGTGGGCGAAGATCGGCGAGTCGGCGGCGCCCGCGGCGGAGGTGGAGGAGCGGCGCGAGCACGGCACCACCAGCATCGCCGCGGTGGACGAGGAGGGGAACGCCATCGCGCTCACCACCACCGTCAACGACTCCTTCGGCTCCTGCATCTCGCCCCGGGGCACGGGGTTCGTCCTCAACGACCAGATGGACGACTTCGCGGTGGCGCCGGGAGTGGCGAACGTCTTCGGGCTGCGCGGCGAGGCTCCCAATGCCCCCGGCGCAGGCAAGGTGCCGCTCTCCTCGATGGCGCCCACCCTGGTGTTCGCCCCCGACGGTACGTTCCTCCTCGCCCTCGGGTCCTCGGGCGGTTCCACCATCCCCACCACCGTGGCCCAGGCGATCATCCACGCGGTGGACGACCGGATGCCCATCGACCGGGCCATCGCCCAGCCGCGCCTGCACCACAACCTCCATCCCGACCTGGTGAGGGTGGAGTCGAACGGGCTGGACGCCGCCACGGCCAGGGCCCTGGCCCAGCGCGGCCACAAGCTGGAGTTCAGCGCCGAGCCCTTCCAGGATCACGGGCCGGGCTTCTTCGCCCTCCCCTGGGGAAAGGCCTGCGGCGTGGAGGTGGATCCGGACACGCTCTGGCGGCTGGGCGCCTGCGACGTGCGCTATGACGGCGGGGGAGCGATTCCGTAGTACCTTTTCCCCGTGCTCCTGGCCTTGCTCGTCGCCGCCACCGTGCGTGGCCCCGCGGACGTCGAATCGCTGACGGCAGCGGCGGACGCGGTGGTCTACGCGCGGGTGACCCGGCAATCGAGCTCCTGGGGCCGGGGCGGCGGGCAGATCTTCACCACGGTGGCGCTGCGGCCCATCGAGACCTGGAAGGGAGCGGCGGAGGCGGCGATCTCCGTGCTCGTCGCCGGCGGCGAGGTGGGGGAGCTTTCGCAGTCAGTGCCGGGAGAGGCGGCGTTCAGCGAGGGCGAGGAAGTGGTGCTCTTCCTCCACCGGCGCGCTCCGGGGCTCTTCGCGGTGGAGAGGATGGCGCTGGGGAAGTTCAGCGTCGCTCAAGGGAAGGCGCTGCGCGACCGCCGGTTCGTCTCTTGCCTCGGCTGCGCGGCCGGGGAAGCTGACGAGCTCTCCCTGGACGAGCTGCGGGCCCGGGTGCTGGGGAGCGCGCGCAAGTGAGGAGCGCGGGGTGGGCGCTGTTGCTCCTGGCGCTGCCGGCCGGCGCGTACGAGCGTTCGAAGAACAGCGCCGGCTTGTGCACCTGGTGGGCGTCGCGAGGGCACAGCTTCCAGATCGATTCCCAGGGGACACCGGACGTGACGCCGGTGGCGGACGCCTTCGACGCCATCCGCCGCAGCTTCCAGACCTGGAGCCAGGTGACCTGCTCCGATCTCGCCTTCGCCGAGGAGGCGCTCTCGACCGACCCGGCGAACCGGAAGGTGGGCTATTTCAACCCGGGCCCCAACCACAACCTGGTGCTCTTCCGCACCCGGGCCTGCAGCGCGGCGGTGCCCAGCGGGGACGCCTGCCGGACGCAGGGCGGGTGCAGCAACCTCTACGACTGCTGGGACGACGGCCAAAGCTCCTCGGTGATCGCCTCCACCCTGGTCACTTCCAACCGGCAGACCGGCGAGATCCTCGACACCGACATCGAGATGAACGACGCGCCGCGCGGGAGCGCGGCGGCCTTCAAGTTCGCCGTCATCGGCACCTGCGCCGGCTCCCAGTCCGACTGCGGCATCGACGTGCAGAACACTGTCACGCACGAGGCCGGGCACACGCTGGGGCTGGATCACAGCGCGAACCCGTCGGCGACGATGTACGCCAGCGGCCCTCCGGGCGAGACCAGCAAGCGGGACCTGTTCGACGACGACATCCAGGGGATCTGCGCCATCTATCCCAAGGGCGCCGCCACCGTGACCTGCGTCCCCCCGGATTCCGGCGGCTGCGGCTGCTCGGCGGCTCAGACCGGGCCGGGCGCGGCGCTCTGGACGCTCCTGCTCCTGCTCCAGATCAGCCGGCGGTCGAGGAGGAGGCCCCAGCTTCCCATCAAGGCCAGCACGAAGCCGGCGGCAACCGCGCGCTCCCAGAGCGGCAGCGAGAACTGAAACCAGAGGAGCAGGGTGGTGGCCGCGGTGGCGATCACCAGCGTCACCGCCAGCCAGGCCGTCTCGCGGGAGGAGAGCCGCACGGCGTGCTTCTGCTGACTCGACCGGGTGATCTCCGGCGCCGGCGGATGGCCCCACTCGGGCCCGCGGAGGAGCACGCGCAGGCGATCCATCCCTTTCAGCGCCGGCAAGCGCCGCCCGATGTCCAGGAAGTGCTGCACCTGGGCGCGCAGCGGGTCGAAGCTGCCCAGGGGCTTCACCAGCCCGTACACGGGCTGCTGGCCCTCGGGCTCGAAGGTCCCGAAAAGCCGGTCCCAGATGCAGAGGGTGGCGGCGTAGTTGCGGTCCAGGTAGCGGGGGTTGATGGCGTGGTGCACCCGGTGCTGCGAAGGGGTGTTGAAGATCCACTCGAAGAAGCCCAGCTTCCCGATCAGCTCGGTGTGGATCCAGAACTGGTAGAGCGTGCTCAGGGAGTCGACGATGAGGAAGGTGGCGGGCGGGACGCCGAGGATGGCCAGCGGCAGGTGCAGCGGCCAGATGGTCCAGACCGAGAGCACCGCCTGGCGCAGCGCCACGGCCAGGTTGTAGTCCTCGCTCTGGTGGTGGACCACGTGCACCGCCCAGAGCAGGTTCACCCGGTGCGAGAGGCGGTGCCACCAGTAGTAGACGAAGTCCACCGCGAAGAAGGCGATCACCCAGGGCCAGATCGAGCCAGGGGCGAAGGTGAAGAGGCGCCGCTGGTACAGCCAGACGTAGCCGCCGGTGAGCGCCGCCACCTCGAACACCAGGAGGATCTGCTGCGTCATCCCGCAGGAGAGATCCGCGATCACGTCCGCGAACCGGTAGAGCTTGAGCCCGCGGCGCGCCGCTACCCAGAGCTCCACGCCCATGAGCAGGAAGAAGAACGGGATGGCGAGGGCGATGGGATTCGGCATTGCTACTCCGGCGGATCCTCCTCCACGTCCTCGTCGTCGTCGGGCTCGGTCAAGGGAGAAGGCGCCGCCTTGGCCGGCGCCGCGTCCAGCTTCTTCACCGCCAGCCGGCGATCGTCCTCCCGGGCGCTGAGCGCCAGGCGCCCCTGCGCGTCCACCTCGAACGTCACCATCACCCGCGGCTCGCCGGCCGGCCCCGGCCCCACCCCGTCCACCTCCCACCAGCCGTCGCTGTGCAGGGCGGAGGCCGTCCGGCCCGCGCCGCGCAGGACGTGCACGTAGAGGCGCTTGTCGTTCTCCTTGGCGGTGGTGAAGCTCTCGGTGGCGCCGGTGGGGATTTCGCTGCCCTGGCTGAAGAGCTGGGAGGCCGATCCCCCGGGCTGCTCCACGGAGATGGCCTCGCCCAGCGACGGCGGCCGCGCCTCCCTCTTGCATGCGGCGGCGAGAAGGACGGCGAGGACCGCGCGCCTCATTGCCGCAGGGCCTCCTGCAGGCCTTCGCCGAGGATGCGCAGGGCGTCGTCGATCTGCCCCTGGTTGACGATCAGGGGCGGAGCGATGCGCAGGGCGTTGCCGTAGAGGCCGCCCTTGCCGATCAGCAGCCCGCGCTTGCGCGTCGCCTCCATCAGGCGATTGGTGGCCTGCGGGTCGGGCTCCTTGCTGCCCCGGTCCTTCACCAGCTCGATGGCCTGCATCAGGCCCATGCCCCGCACGTCGCCCACGCCCTGGAAGCGCTCCTTGAGCGATTCCAGCCCCTGGCGCAGTGCCTTGCCCATCATCTGCGCGTTGAAGAGCAGCTTCTCCTCCTCGATCACCTGGAGGGTGGCGCTGGCCGCCGCCATGCTGATGGGGCTGCCGCCGAAGGTGGAGATGTTCGCGAACGTGCCCTTGTCGGCCACCGCCGCCCGGGCCATCGTCAGGCCGATGGGCTGCCCGTTGGCCATGCCCTTGGCGCTGGTGAGGATGTCCGGCTCCACCCCGTACTGCTCCGCCCCCCACCACTTGCCGCCGGTGCGCCCCCAGGCGGTCTGCACCTCGTCGGAGATGAACAGCCCCCCGGCGTTGCGCGCGATGGGCACGGCGATCTGGAAGTACTCCTGCGGCGGGGTGATGAACCCGCCCACGCCGAGGATGGGCTCGGCCATGAAGGCGGCGATCTCCCCGTCGGTGGTGGTCTCGATCAGCGACTTGAGGTCCTTGGCGCAGGCCACCCCGCAGTCCGGGTACTGGAGGCCGAAGTCGCAGCGGTAGCAGTAGGGGGCGTGGGCGAAGCGGATGCCGGGGACGTCGCTCTGCGTGCGCGGGCGGTAGTTCTTGTGGCCCATCATGCTCAGCGCCAGCGTGCCGCGCCCGGCGTAGTTGTGCCGCAGGACCACCAGCTCCTCCCGGCCGGTGGCCTCCTTGGCCAGGACCACGGCGGTCTCGTTGGCCTCGGTGCCGGAGTTGGTGAAGAAGACCTTTGCCTTCTCCTTCATGGGCCGGAGCTGGACGAGCCGCTCGGCCAGCTCCAGCTGCGGCACCGTGGGGTAGAGGGTGGAGACGTGCACCAGCTTCTTCTGCTGGGAGATGGCGGACTCGGTCACCCGCGGGTGGCAGTGGCCCACGCTGACGGTGAGGATGCCCGCGAAGAAGTCGAGGTACTCGCGCCCCTCCACGTCCTTGAGGAACATCCCTCGCCCCGACTCCAGCGGCAGCGCCTGCTCATAGTAGGTGCCGACGTTGGGGAAGAGCAGTTCTTTCTGCTTGCGCCGGACGGTGTCTGCGGTCCACTCCATGAGGTGACTCCCTGCGGATGCCTGCTGCCGGTGTAGCACGATCCGCCGAGCGGGTGGACCCTTCCTTCACCTCGGCGGGCCCGTCCGCGTCGACGCTCACGTCCACGTCGATGACGCCCGCGAATCACCCTAGGTGCGATAACCGCACAAACGTTCGGTACCCGGAAACGGGCTTGACCTCTCCGGAGGCGAGGGCCTACGCTGTCCGGGTCCCGCGCAGGCCGGTGGCGCCCGCCAATGGTAGACAAGACCGTCGCCTCGCTCGAAGCCGCCGTCGCCGGGATCGCCGACGGCTCCACCGTCATGATCGGGGGCTTCGGGCTGGCCGGGCAGCCGGCCCGGCTGATCGATGCGCTCATCGCCCAGGGGGCGCGGGACCTGACGGTGATCAACAACAACGACCACGTCGCCCGGCCCGATCAGCTTGATCCCCGCCTGCTTCAGCCCGCGCTCGGTGAAGGCCTTGACGAAGGCGATCCCCTGCTCGCCGGCGGGGACGAAGATGAACACCGCCTGGGGCGCCGCGTCCTTGGCCCGCTGCACGAAGGGAGCGAAGTCCGGGTTCTTCAAGGGGACGCGGGCGGAACCGACGATCTCCCCGCCGTGGGCGGTGAAGGCCTTGGTGAAGGCGGCCTCGGCGTCCAGGCCGGGCGCATAGTCGGAGACGATGGTGTAGACTTTCTTGATTCCGTTCTTCGCCGCCCACAGGGCCATGGGCATGGTCACCTGGGGCAGGGTCATGGAGAAGCGCACCACGTAGGGCGACCGGGTGGTGATCACCGAGGAGGCGGCGTTCATCACCAGCATGGGCGTCTTCGCCTGGGTGGCCAGCGGCGCCACCGCCAGGGCGTTGGGCGTGAGCCCGAAGCCGGCGAGGAAGTCGACCTTGTCCTGCGTGACCAGGTCCTGGGCCAGCCGCTTGGCGATCTCCGGCGCCGGCCCGGTGGTGTCCTTGAGGATGATCTCCACCTTCCGGCCCGCCACCGTGTCCCCGTGCTGCTGGAGGTACGCCTTGATCCCGCCGTGGATCTGCTTGCCGTAGGCGGCGAAGGGGCCGGAGAACTCGCCGATCAACCCCACCCGGATGGGCTCCTCGGCGAAAGCCTGCGGCGCGCAGAGCAGGGCCGCGGCGATGGCCGCGGCGCGGGCGAGGGTTCGGCGTGCACTCATGGCGCGCACCTCCGGAAGGAATCGGGGTCAGAAGTCAAAGAACGCGGTCTCGCCCGGGCCCTGCAGGACCACGTCGAATCGGTAGAGGGTTCCCTGCGCTCCGCTTGCCTCCTGGCGGACGGCGAGCAGCGTCTTGCGCGCCGCGGGGTCGGCGATGGCCGAGAGCACCGGGTCCTCGGCGTTGGCGGGATCGTCGGAGAAGTAGATCCGGGTATTGAGCCCCCGGAGCAGGCCGCGGGCGAACACCGCCAGGTTGAGGTGGGGCGCCTGCAGCGCGCCGGAGGGCGCCGGGACCCGCCCCGGCCGGATGGTGAGGAAGCGGTAGCGCCCGGCCGCGTCGGTGCAGGACCGGCCGAAGCCGGGGAAGCCCGGGTCCAGCTTGTCGGCCGGTTGCGGATCCTCCGGGTGGGCGTAGCTGCCCGCGGCGTTGGCCTGCCAGATCTCCAGCAGCGCGTCGTCGCAGGGCACCCCGTCCCCGTCGAGCACCCGGCCCTCCACCGCGATCCTCTCCCCGCGCGCGCCGCCGCGGGTGAGGTCGCTCCACTCCTCGCGCTGGAGCGCGAACCAGAAGAACGGCCCCACGGTCTGCGAAGGGGTGCCCGGATGGCTTGCCATTCAGGATCCCAGCGGCGTGGAGTCGCGGCCGCGCAGCACGATGTCGAAGCGGAACCCCAGGGCGAACTCCGCCTCGCTCAACTCCGGGTCGTAGGTGGAGATCAGCCTCTGGCGGGCCGCCGGATCGGGAACGCTGTTGAAGATGGGGTCCAGGGGCAGCAGCGGATCGCCCGGGAAGTACATCTGGGTGATGAGGCGGGTGGCGCAGGCGGGTCCAAAGAGGGAGAAGTGGATGTGCGCCGGCCTCCAGGCGTTGTGGGTGTTCCTCCAGGGATAGGCGCCCGGCTTGATGGTGAGGAAGCGGAACCCGCCCTTCTCGTCGGTGATGGCATGACCCGCCCCGGTGAAGTTGGGATCGAGGGGGGCGTCGTGCTGGTCGTTGCGGTGCAGGTAGCGGCCGGCGGCGTTGCACTGCCAGATCTCGATCAGGGAGTCCGTCACCGGCCGGCCGTCGCCGTCGAGGAGCCGGCCGGAGAGGATGATGCGCTGCCCCAGCGCCTCCCCCTTCCCGGTGCGCGTGAGATCGATCAGGGGCGGGCCCACCCGCTCCGGGGCGAAACCCGGTCCGGTGGTCTCGCAAAGGCCCTGCTCGAGGCGCAGCGGAGGGCGCAGGGGCGCGCGCTTGATGGTGCTGCGGTACGCGGGGTGCAACAGGGGGGGGTGCTCTCCCGCGGGCGGCCGCGCCCAGGGCCTTCTCCGTTCGCTCATGGCCGCCGCGCTTCCTTCTCCATCTGCTGGAAGGCGGCCTCCGCCTGGTGGAAGGCGGAGTTGGCGGCGGGGACCCCGGCGTAGACGGCGGCCTGGAGGAGGATCTCCTTGATCTCCTCGCGGGAGACGCCGGTCCGGGCGGTGGCCCGGATGTGCAGCTTCAGCTCCTCGTGCTGCCCGAGCGCCGCCAGCATGGCGATGGTGAGCATGCTGCGGGTCTTGCGATCGAGGCCTGGGCGCGCCCAGACGCCGCCCCAGGCGCACTCCGTCAGGTAGGTCTGGAAATCCTCGGTGAAGGGGTTGGCCTCTTCCAGGGCCGCCTCCACGTACGCCGCGCCCAGCACCTCCTTGCGCACCGCCAGCCCGCGATCGAACAGCTCCCGGTTCTTCGCCATCGCCTCTCCTCTCGCCTCAGGAGGCGAGGAACTGGAGGACCGCCGCGCTGAAGGCCTCCGGCGCCTCGAGGTTGGACAGGTGCGCGGCATCCAGCTCGACCGACCGGGCGCCGGGGATGGCCGCCGCGATCGCCCGCCC
>DATKAG010000482.1:0-21512 GCA_035498355.1 Myxococcales bacterium
GCCATCCTCTCCTTCCTCTTCGGCGACCGCCCGGCGGACCCGCCCATCGACGTGATGCTGATGATCGCGGCGGTGTGCACCGCGGCGGGCGCGCTGCAGGCCGCCAGGGGAATGGATTACCTGGTCTTCCTGGCGGAGAAGGCGCTGCGCAAGCACCCGCCCGCCATCACCTACGTGGCCCCGCTGGTGGCGTACGTCTTCACCCTCTTCGCCGGCACGGGGCACGTGGCGTACGCCATCCTCCCGGTGATCGCGGAGGTTTCGCGCGAGGCCGGAGTGCGCCCGGAGCGGCCGCTCTCCATCTCGGTGATCGCCTCGCAGCAGGCGATCACCGCCAGCCCCATCTCGGCGGCGACCGTGGCCCTCGTCGCCATGCTCGCCGGGTTCAAGGTGACGCTGGCCGGCCTTCTTTCGGTGTGCATTCCGGCCACGGTGGCGGGCGTCCTCTGCGGCGCCTTCGTCGCCAGCAAGCTGGGCAAGGACCTGGAAAAGGACCCTGCCTTCCTCAAGCTGCGCGCCGAGGGGAGAATCGAGGCGGAAAAGCCAGCCCCCGGCGCCGCTTCGAATCCCGGCAACCCCGGCGCGCCCGTCACGGCCAAGGTGGGGGTGGCCCTCTTCCTCCTCGCCGCGGTGCTGATCGTGGTCCTGGGCACCTTCGAGGACCTGCGGCCCGCCTGGACGGTGAACGGCAAGCTGATGCGCATGGGGATGGCCGGGGCCATCGAGATGGTGATGCTGACGCTCGCCGCCGCCCTGATCCTCTTCTGCAAGGCGGACCCGGAGGAGACGGCGAAGGGGTCCGTCTTCCGGGCCGGCATGCAGGCGGTGATCGCCATCTTCGGCATCGCCTGGATGGGGGACACCTTCTTCCAGGCCAACGCGGCGGAGATCCAGAAGCCGCTGGAGGCCATGGTCCATCAGGCCCCCTGGGCCTTCACCCTGGCGCTCTTCGTCATGTCCATCCTGCTCTACAGCCAGGCGGCCACGGTGCGGACGCTGATGCCCGTGGGGCTCTCCATCGGGCTGCCCGGCTGGGGGCTGGCGGGCGCCTTCCCGGCGGTGAACGGCTACTTCTTCATCCCCAACTACCCGACGCTGGTCGCGGCCATCAACTTCGACCGCACCGGCACCACCCGCATCGGGAAGTGGGTCCTCAACCACAGCTTCATGTTGCCCGGCCTGACCGCGACCGCGGTCGCGGTGGTGACCGGGCTTTTCCTGGCTCGCTCCATCCTCGGATGACGGGCCGCGGAGGGAAGATGGCAGCGACCAAGACCCGGATGGAGCACGACTTCCTCGGCGACCGCGAGGTCCCGGCCGACGCCTACTACGGCGTGCAGACGCTTCGCGGCGCGGAGAACTTTCCCATCACCGGCTACCGCATCCACCCGGCGCTCATCCGGGCCATGGGCATCGTGAAGAAGGCGGCGGCGCTGGCCAACCGCGACACCGGCCACCTGGAGGCGAAGATCGCCGACGCCATCGCCCAGGCGGCGGACGACGTCATCGCCGGCAAGCTCGACCAGTGGTTCATCGTCGACCCCATCCAGGGCGGGGCGGGCACCTCCATCAACATGAACACCAACGAGGTGATCGCCAACCGCGCCCTGGAGATCCTGGGCGAGCCCAAGGGCCGCTACGAGGTGGTGAGCCCGAACACCCACGTGAACATGGCCCAGTCCACCAACGACTCCTTCCCCACCGGCGTGCACATCGCCGCCCTCGACCTGGGCAAGAAGCTGGTGGAGGAGCTGAAGCGCCTGCACGAGGCCTTCGCGGTGAAGGAAAAGGAGTTCGACAAGATCATCAAGATGGGCCGCACCCACCTGCAGGACGCGGTGCCCATCCGCCTGGGCCAGGAGTTCGGCGCCTACCGCCGGGTGATCGGGCGCGACATCGAGCGTCTGCGCACCGTCGGCCGGCAGCTGGTGGAGGTGAACATGGGCGCGACCGCGGTCGGCACCGGCCTGAACGCCGACCCGGCCTACATCGCGGCCGTGGCGAAGTACCTCGCCCAGTTCAGCGGCCTGCCCATCAAGAGCGCCGAAGACCTGGTGGACGCCACCCAGAACACCGACAGCTACACGGAGATTTCCGCGGCGCTCAAGGTCTGCATGATGAACCTCTCCAAGATCGCCAACGACCTGCGGCTGATGGCCTCCGGCCCCCGCTGCGGCCTGGGGGAGCTGAACCTGCCGGCCCGGCAGCCCGGCTCCAGCATCATGCCGGGCAAGGTCAACCCGGTGATGGCGGAGGTGGTGAACCAGGTCGCCTTCCAGGTGATCGGCAACGACAACACCATCTGCCTCGCCTCCGAGGCCGGCCAGTTCGAGCTGAACGTGATGGAGCCGGTGCTGGTCTTCAACCTGCTCCAGTCGCTCAGCATCATGACCAACGTCTTCCTCGTCTTCCGCAAGTTCCTGGTGGAGGGGCTGACGGCGAACGCCGAGCGGATGAAGGCCTATGTGGACAACAGCGTGGGGGTGATCACCGCCATCAACCCGCACGTGGGCTACGAGACGGCCGCGCGCATCGCCCGGGAGGCCAACGTCTCCGGCAAGCCGGTCCGCGAGCTGATCCTGCGCGACAAGGTGCTGAGCAAGGAGCAGCTCGACGCCATCCTCGATCCGTTCGAGATGACCAAACCCGGCATCGCCGGGGCGAAGAAGTCGAAGAAGCACGACCACGTCTGGAAGGACCAGGACGAGGGGAAGAGGAGCTGAGGAGGCAAGGCCATGTACATCACCAGACGACTCTTCGTAGCGGCCCTGGCCGCAATGGCGATTCCCGCCCTGGCGCTGGCTCAAGCGCCCGCGAAGCCGAGGGTGAAGATCCTCGCCACCGGGGGCACCATCGCCGGCGCGCAGCCCAAGCCGGGCGAGGTCGGCTACAAGGCCGGCGCGTACGACGTCGACGTGCTCATCAAGGCGGTTCCGGGGCTCGCCGACATCGCCCAGGTCACTGGCGAGCAGATCGCCAGCATCGGCAGCCAGGACATGAACGACGCGGTCTGGATCAAGCTCGGGCGCCGGGTGAACGAGGTGCTGGCCAATCCCGAGGTCGACGGGGTGGTCATCACCCACGGCACCGACACCATGGAGGAGACGGGGTACTTCCTGAACCTCGTCACCAGGAGCGAGAAGCCGGTGGTCCTGGTGGGCTCGATGCGGCCAGCAACGGCGACGAGCCCCGACGGCCCGATGAACCTCTACAACGCCGTGGCAACGGCGATCTCTCCGGGCGCGCGCGGCCGCGGCGTGCTGGTGGTGATGAACGACTCCATCCACTATGCCCGCGAGACCACCAAGACCAACACCACCTCGCTCCAGACCTTCAGCTCTCCGAACCGCGGCCTGGCCGGATTCGTGCTCTTCGGGAAGACCCGCTGGTTCTCCAAGCCCTCCTGGAAGCACACCGCCGGCAGCCAGTTCGCGGGCGTCATCCCGGACGCCCTGCCCCGCGTCGACATCGTCTACGCCCACGCGAACGTCGGCCCGGAGTTCGTCAACGCGGCGCTGGCCGCGGGGGCGAAGGGAATCGTCCTCGCCGGCGTGGGAGACGGCAACGGCACGCAGGCGCTGATCGACGCCCTCGCCGCCGCGGTGAAGAAGGGCGCCATCGTCGTCCGCAGCTCGAGAACCAACTCGGGCGCGGTGGCCCGCAACGTCGAGGTGGACGACGACAAGCTCGGCTTCGTCGCCGCGCAGGAGCTGAACCCGCAGAAAGCGCGGGTGCTCCTCCAGCTCGCCCTGTTGAAGAGCAAGGACGCGAAGGCGGTGCAGGCGATCTTCGACCAGTACTGACCGGAAGGATCACGACATGACCACGACCATTCGCGCGGCCCTCATGGTGGGCGCGCTCCTCCCCGCTGCGGCCATGGCGGCGGAGCCCTCCAGGCCCAGCTTCGAGATCTACGGCTTCGGCATGGTGGACTACATCCAGGACTTCAGCCGGATGCCGACCGACTGGGATGCGACCCTTCGCCCGTCGAAGATCCCCGTCGGCAGCACGCTGAGCGACGGACAGGCCATCCTCAGCGCCCGACAGAGCCGGCTGGGCGTGCGGGGCTCGGTCCCGGCAGGCGGGATGGACCTGGGCGGGCGCGTCGAGTTCGACTTCTTCGGACGCGGCACCGGGCAGCCCGACTCCGCCGGCCAGAACACGATCCGCCTGCGGCGGGCCTACGGCGAATGGGGCCCGATCCTCGGCGGCCTGACGGACAGCCTCTTCATGGACGACGACTACTGGCCGAACATCATCGACTACTGGGGGCCCGCCGGAATGGTGTTCTACCGGAACGTCCAGATCCGCTTCACCCATCTCGCCGGCGTGCACTCCTTCGCCTTCGCCCTGGAGCGGCCCGGGTCCGACCTCCAGGCGTATCCCGAATCGCTTCCCGATCTGGCGTCCGACAACAAGGTGCCGGACCTCACCGCCCGCTACCGGCTGACGCAGCGGTGGGGCTATGTCCAGCTCTCGGGGATCCTCCGCCGGCTCGGCTACGAGAACAATGGCTCGGTCAACAATGCCCACGGCTCCGTGGTCGGTTGGGGCCTGAACGCCAGCTCCACCTTGCGCGTCCTGCCGGACAAGCTGAACCTGCTCCTCGCCGTCGCGGGCGGACAGGGCGTCGAGAACTACTGGAACGACGCGACGCCGGACGTTGCCGCGGGAGGGACGTTGGCGAATCCGAGGGCGGAGGCGGTTCCGGTGCTCGGGATCTCGGCCTATGCGGACATCTACTGGAACACGCTCTTCACCAGCTCCGTGGGCTACAGCACCACCCGGATCGGGAATACCAGCCTGCAGCCGGGAACTGCGTTCGAGATCGGCCACTACGCCTCCGCGAACCTGCTGGTCCATCCCGTGAAGGGCTTCCTCGCCGGTCCCGAGTTCCTCTGGGGCCAGCGCAAGAACAACGACGGCACGAGCGGGAACGACTACCGGCTCCAGGTCTCCTTCAAGTACGCCTTCTCCAGCAAGGACGTCTGGAAGTAGAAGCCGCCGCTCCTCGTGGGAGGAACCTTGGACCAGGTTGCGACGCACGACGTCTTGATTCTGGGTACGGGGCTGGCGGGCTTCCGCGCAGCCATCGAGCTCTGCATCCGATCGGAGGGCAGGGCCGACATCGGCCTGGTCTCCAAGGTGCAGTTGATGCGCGCGCACTCGGTCTGCGCCGAGGGCGGGACCGGCGCCGTGATGCGTCCGGAGGAAGGCGACAGCCTGGAGCTCCACGCCTGGGACACCATCAAGGGCTCCGACTTCCTCGCCGATCAGGACGTGGTGGAGCGATTCGTCGCCGCCATGCCGGACGAGATCCGCCTGCTGGAACACTGGGGAGTGCCGTGGTCCCGGCGCGAGGACGGCCGCATCATGCAGCGGCCGTTCGGAGGGCACTCCTTTCCCCGATCCTGCATGGCCGCGGACAAGACCGGCTTCTTCGAGATGCAGGCGCTCTACGACAACCTGCTCAAGTACCGCTTCACCCGCTATGACGAGGCGTTCGCCACCAAGATCCTGCTGGATCATGGCCGCTTCGCCGGCCTCGCCGTCCTCGATCTCCCCAGCGGCAAGTTCAACGTCCTTCGCGGCAAGGCGCTGCTCATCGCCACCGGGGGACTGGGAGTCCTCTACGGGTTCACCACCTACTCGCAGACGGTGACCGGAGACGGGCAGGCCATCGCCTTCGAAGCCGGTCTGCCGCTGGAGGACCCGGAGTTCGTCCAGTTCCACCCCACGGGGCTGGTGCCCTCCGGCATCCTCATGACCGAGGGCTGCCGCGGCGAGGGAGGGTATCTCATCAACAAGAGCGGCGAGCGGTTCATGGAGAAGTATGCCGCCAGGTTCATGGAGCTCGCGCCTCGCGACATCGTTTCGCGCTCCGAGATGACGGAGATCCTCGAAGGCCGGGGGCTCGAAGGACCGGACGGACTGGATTACGTCCATCTGGACCTCCGTCACCTCGGTGCGGAGAAGATCAACAAGAAGCTCCCGCTCATCCGCGAGGTCTGCATCAAGTTCCTCGATCTGGATCCGATCGGGTCGCCCATCCCCATCCGTCCCGTCGCGCATTACTCGATGGGAGGGATCGAGGCCGACATCGACGGGCGCACGGCGATCGAGAACATCTGGGCGGCAGGCGAGGTCGCCTGCCACTCTCTCCACGGAGCCAATCGCCTGGGATGCAACTCCACGGCCGAATGCCTGGCCTGGGGGGCGATCACCGGCAGGCAGCTCGCCGCGTATCTCGCCCGCAGTCCCGGGCTGGCGGACATGCCGCAGGCCGCGGTGCGCGAAGAAGAAGACCGGATCTTCAAGGGCCTGCTGCAGAACGCCGGCGGCGAGAACCCGTACGAGATCAGGACTGCGCTTCGCGCAGCCATGGATCAGCATGCGGGCGTCTACCGGGACGGGAAGTCGATGAGCGAGGGCCTGCGAAAGATCCGCGAGCTGCGCGAACGCTTCAAGCGGGTGACCGTCCAGGACAAGACCAGGGTCTACAACTCCAACCTGATGCACGTGCTGGAGACGGAGAACCTCCTGGCGCTGGCGGAGGCGGTGATGATGGCGGCGCTCGCCCGCGAGGAGTCGCGCGGGGGCCATGCGCGGACCGATTTCAAGGTTCGCGATGATGCGAGGTTTCTCAAGCACACCCTGGTGCGCAAGGAGAACGGCGCGCCGCGGCTCGACTACAAGCCGGTGACCATCACGCGATGGAAGCCGGTGGAAAGAAAGTACTAGGAGGCGGCGATGGGCGACATCCAGCACCATGACAACCGCCTGGGAATCTGGGGCTGGCTGGGCGGAGGCCGCTGGGGACCGGAGCGGTACGCCTATGCGCTGCATCGGATCAGCGGCCTGGGAATCCTGCTCTACTTCACCATGCACATCGTGGTCACCAGCTTGCGGGCGACCGGGATCTACCTGTGGACGGAAGGCCAGCTCTTCGACAACGTCGTCTTCAAGGTGGGCGAGTTCCTGGTCTTCGCCGCCTTCGCCTATCACGCCTGCAACGGCATCCGCCTGATCCTGGTGGAGCTGGGATTGGCCGTCGGCAGGCCCTTCGAGCCGGTCTACCCTTATCGGACGTCCCTTGCCGTGCAGCGTCCATTGCTGATCGTCATGATGATCGTCGCGGGCCTCTTGCTGGCCGGCGGCGGCGCTGAATTCCTTCGACATTGAAGAGGGAGATGGGAATGCGCGAAACCAAGTACTGGGCCTGGCACATGGCCGCGGGCATCGTGATCCTCGTCCTCCTCGGCCTGCACATGACCACCATGCACATGGGAGGGCTGACCGGTCTCTTCGTCAGCCATCCGGGCGAGGAGGCGACTGCGCTGATCAATTCCCAGGCGCGCGACGCCCGCCTCTCCTTCGCCGTCGGCTACATCGTCCTGCTGGGCGTGGCGCTCTTCCACGGCTTCTACGGCCTGCGCACGATCCTCTTCGAGCTGACGCTGCGGCCGCTGACGGAAAAGGTCATCACCATCGTCCTGGTGGTCGCGGGGCTGGGGCTCTTCGGCCTTGGTTCGTGGGCCAGCCTCGCCGCGCATGCCAGGGCCATCGTCCCGGGAGGGTAGCGATGCAGGACGCCACCAAGGCAGCGCCCGAAGTGACCTTCCACATCTGGCGCTACACGCCCGGGACGGACCGGAAGCCGCACTCGGCGTCCTATCGGGTGCCGGTCCACCCAGGCATGACCGTTCTCGAAGGGCTTCATCACATCAAGCAATCCCTCGACCAGAGCCTGGCCTGGCGCTACTCCTGTCGCATGGGGATCTGCGGCTCTTGCGCCGTGCTCCTCGACGGGATGCCGGCGCTGGCGTGCAACACCCAGATCGCCGACGTGGCCGGGGCGGAGCTGACGCTGGCCCCGCTGCCGAACTTCCCCATCATCCGCGATCTCGTTCCCGACCTCTCGCCGATGTTCGAGAAGCACCGCGCGGTCATGCCTTTCATCCGCCGGGACAAGGAGGATGAAATCAACGATCCGCAAGGCGAGTTCTATCAGTCTCCCGAAGAGCTGGAGGAGTACCTCCAGTTCAGCTTCTGCATCAAATGCGGCTGCTGCATGGCCGCCTGTCCCACGCTGGCCACCGACTTGTCCTATCTCGGGCCCATGCCCCTCGCCCAGGCATACCGGTACAACAACGATTCCCGCGACGGCTCCTGCGAGGCCCGGTCCGACGTGGCGGGGTCGGCGCACGGCGCCTTCCGCTGCCACTATGCCGGAGAATGCTCGCGGGTCTGTCCCAAGGGCGTGGATCCCGCCAAGGCGATCCAGCACCTGAAGCGACAGCTCGTCCTCAGCTATCTGCACCTGGCCAAAAAGAAGCAGCCTTGCGCGAAGCAGGGACCGCCAGACCACGCCGAGAGGAGACCAGAGATTCCAGCTGCGCCGGCTTACACCGTCGTCGAGCCGGAAGGCCCCCCCGCCAGATCATGATCAACATCGCCGAGATTCTGCGCCGGAATCCCGAGCTGGCCGTGTTCCTCACGCTGGCTCTCGGCTTTCTCCTCGGCCGGCTGCGCATCGGGACGTTCAAGGTCGGCGCGGTGCTGGGAACGCTCCTGGCCGGCGTTTCCATCGGCCAGATCGGCATCGAGGTCCCGCCGGTGTTGAAGGTCGTCTTCTTCGACCTTTTCCTCTTCGCCACCGGCTACAAGGTCGGCCCCCAGTTCTTCCGGGGCCTGAAGAAGGACGCCTTCCCGCAGCTCGTCCTCACGGTGGTGGTGTGCGTCGCCTGCCTGGCGACGGCGATCGCCGTCTCAAAGCTCTTCGGCTACGACGTTGGCACGGCGGCGGGATTGCTGGCCGGAGCGTTCAGCGAATCCACGGTGATCGGCACCGCCAGCGAGGCGATCCAGCGGCTGGCCCTCCCGGCGTTGGAGCGGCAGCGGCTGGCGAATCACATTCCGGTCGCCTACGCCGTCACCTACCTGGTCGGCACCTCCTCCCTGATCTGGTTCCTCTCCTCGCTCGCTCCCCGGCTCCTGCGGATCGATCTGCGCAAGGCGAGCCGCGAGCTCGAGGCCCGGCTGGGCGCCAAGCGGGGCGCAGAAGGCGACGTCCAGTCGGCATACCGGGAGTGGGACCTCCGCGCCTTCCGTTTCGCCGGCCGCAACCAGACGGTGGCGGAGCTCGAGGCCGGATTCGCCGGCGCTCGCGTCTTCGTCGAGCGGATCCGCCGTGGCGCGGGGCTGCTCGACGTCGGGCCGGGCACGGCGCTGCTGACCGGCGACGTGGTGGCCGTGGTGGGCCGTCGCGAGGTGCTCCTCGGCGGCGCCTCGGCGCTCGGGCCCGAGGTCGACGATCGGGAGCTGCTCGATTTCCCCACCCTGGCGCTGGACGTCGTGCTCACGAACCGGGGCCTCGCGGGCAAGCCCATGGTGGAACTGGCGCAGCGGTACGGCCGGGGCATCGCGCTGCGCAGGCTGGTCCGCGGCGGACAGGAGATTCCCTTCGAGGCGAGCACTCTCCTGCACCGCGGGGATCTGCTCCAGATCGTCGGGCACCAGCGCGATGCAGAACGCGCCGCGAAGACGATCGGCTACGCTACCCGGCGCTCCGAAGCCACCGACATGATGTTCGTCGGCCTCGGCATCGTGCTCGGCGGGCTCGTGGGCCTGCTCTACGTGAAGATCGGCGGGGTGTCGATCACCTTGACCGCCAGCGGAGGGGCGCTGGTGATGGGCCTGGTGTTCGGCTGGTTGCGGTCCACCAGCCCGACGTTCGGCGCCATTCCCGATGCGGCTCTCTGGGTGTTCGACACGGTGGGGCTCACCACCTTCATCGGCGTAGTCGGGCTCGCGGCCGGCCCGGGCTTCGTGTCCGGCCTCCGCGCGATGGGTCCGAGCCTGCTTCTGGCCGGCGTGCTGGTCGCGCTGGTGCCACACGCGCTGGGGATTCTCGTCGGGCGTTTCGTCCTCAAGATGGACCCGGTGATCCTGCTCGGCGCGGAGTCCGGCGCCGGGACGGCGACAGCGGCCCTCAAGGCCATCCAGGACGCTGCCGGAAGCAAGCTCCCGGTGCTCGGCTACACCGTCCCCTATGCGCTGGGAAACATCCTGCTCACCGCCTGGGGGCCGGTGATCGTGTCGCTCATGACGTAGGAGGCTCTCAGGCCGCCTTGCGCTCGAGATATCGCGCGGCGGCGTGCTCCAGGTCGTAGAGCACCCGGTCGGGGCCGAGCGCCTTGCCCAGAGGCGATCGCTCGACGACCCGCCGGGCCTCGGGATTGAGCGCGGCGAGCCAGAGCTCGGCCCCGTGCCGGCGCACCCGTTCCTCGGCCTCGCCCAGCATCTTCAGCGCCGAGTACTCGACGTCGAAGATGGCGCTGCAGTCGAGGACGATCACCCTGGGGCGGCTGGCCTCGACGAGGGGCGCGACCAGGTCCAGGATGCGCTCGGTGTTGGCGAAGAAGATCCGCCCCTCCACGCGGATCATGAGCAGACCCGGCCAGGTCTCGTCGTCGGGGTGATCCGCCGAGCGGCGGCGGAAGACGTTGGTCCCCCGCTTGCGAGCCACCTCGTAGACCGCCGGGTTGCTGGCCTGGTACGCCAAGGAGACGACGGAGACGATCACCGCCAGGAGGATGCCCTTGAGGGTGCCGAGCAGCAGCACGCCGGCGAAGGCGGTCACCGCCCACCAGAGCTCGGTGCGACGGATGGCGCTGATGGCCCGGAACTCGCCCAGGTCGAGAAGCTCCGCCGAGTAGACCACGACCACCGCGGCGAGGGTCGCTTCGGGCATCAGCGACATCGCCGGCGCGAGCAGGAGAAGGGTGGCGAGCGCGACCAGCCCGAGCACCAGCCCGGCGAGCTGCGTGCGCGCGCCCGCGCGCTGGTTGACCAGGGTCTGGCTCGTGCCGCCGCCGGCGGGCATCGATCCGAAAAGGCCGCCCACCAGGTTCGCAAGGCCGGTGGCGAACAGCTCCTGGTTGGGAGCGGGCCGCGGCTGACCGGGGGTGGCGAATGCCCGTTCGCTGGCGATGGTCTCGGTGAAGCTCATCAGGGCGATGGCGACGGCAGCCGGCCAGAGGGCCTCGAAGAGGGCGAGGTCGGGCCGGACCAGCGAGGGAATGCCCGAGGGGATGGTTCCGATCGTCTTCACGCCCAGCGCAGGCAGCCCGAGCAGGGCGCTGGCGGCGATCCCCAGCGCGACCGCGCCGAGCGCCGCGGGCAGGCGGGGAACCCAGCGTTTCAGCGAGAGGAGCACGGCCACGGTCGCGGCCGAGACCGCCAGCGTGGGCAGCGAGGTTCCGCCCGCGTCCCGGACGATGGAGAGCAGGTCGCGGAAGAAGCCGACCTTGTGGATGTGGAAGCCGAGCAGCTTCGGGATCTGGTCGACGATGATCACCGCGCCCACGCCCGCCTTGAAGCCGGCCAGGACCGGCTCGGAGATGAAGTTCGCCACGAACCCGAACCGCAGCGCCCCGGCGACGATGAGAGCCAGTCCCACCAGGACCGAGAGCGTGGCTACGGCGAGGGCGAGGTGGGCCGCGTCCGCGCCGGGGACCGCCTCCGCCAGCGCCGATCCGACGAGAATGCCGATGGTGGTGCTGGTGCTGACGCTCAGGACCGGGGAGCGGCCGAGGGCTGCATAGACGATGGGCGGCAGGAAGGCCGCGTAGAGCCCGATCTGCACGGGCAGGCCGGCCACGGTCGCGTAGGCCATCGCCTTGGGAAGCACCACCGCCGCGGCCGTCACCCCGGCGACGATGTCCAGGGGCAGGGTCCTGCGATCGTAGTTGCGCAACCATCCCAGGAGCCGGGGGGGCGCGTGGGGCGGGGTGGCAGGGATGCCTGGGACAGCCGGGTTCATCATGCGGCCGGGCTCCAACCCCATGAAGTCGATGGCCGTCGCACGAGCATGGCAGAGCAGACTCGCGAGACGGCCATCGTTGTACCCCGGTGTGCTGCTGCAGCTACTTCTTCTTCGGTGTGGTGACCTCGACCGCCAGCGACCGCGTGGCGTGGATCTCGATGTTGTCGCCCACCGCCAGCTTCTCCACGTTCTTCTTCTCCCGCGCCTTCACCGGGAAGGTCTCCCCCTGGGCGTTCTTCAGGGTGACGATCATGTTGTCCTTGTCGATCGCCGCAATCGTCGCCACCACGTAGACCTCCTTGGCGGCGTAGCCGGCGGGTTTGGAGCCCAGGGGAGCGCTGGCCACCGTGCTGCCCGCAGCGGCGGCGGTGGGCGTCTCGTCCGGCTTGAGCACCCGCGCGCTCAGCGTCTCGGTGACGGTGGCGGTGACCACGTCGCCCTTCTTCAGCTGCTTGAGGTTCTTGATCCGCTGGTCCGCCTTGAAGCTGACCTCGTCCCCGGCGTCGTTGACCAGGGTGACCATCCGCGTCTTCTGGTTCACCGACTTGACCTTGGAGGTGACGGTGGAGGTCTTGGAGGCGTGGAAGGTGGGCTTGTCGGGGGGCGCCGCGGCTTTCTGCTCGTCCGCCCGAACGGCGAGGGCGAGGCCGAAGCAGAAGCAGAGCGCTGCCATCCTGGCGATCTTCATGGGGGGCTCCTAGTAGCCGAAGGTGAGGGCGACGGTCTCGGCGATGTTCTGCGCGTTCGAGACGTTGCGGAAGCTGGCGGTGGTGAAGTTGTACATGACGGCGAGGTTGAGGCCGGCGTTGGTGCTGCCCTTGGCGAGGGTGATGGTCAATCCCACCTCGGGCGAGACGATGAAGTAGAACCCGCTCTGGGAGTTCGCCAGATCCGCGGTCTGCTGGTAGGAGCTGCTCCACACCCCGCCCAGGCCCACGCCGGCGTAGGGGAGGACGATGCTGTCGCCCATGCCGAAGTAGTAGTGGGCGATCCCTTCCAGCACGAACTGATCGGCGTAGCGGAACACCGGCCCGCTCAGGGTGCCGCCCGTGCTCCCGCCCGCGGTGGTGGTGGTCTGCACCAGGTTGTCGAAGGTGGAGTTGAAGCGGTTCCAGTTGAAGCGCAGGCCCAGGGAGGCGCTCTTGGCGATCAGGGAGCGCCAATCCATGGTGAACCCGCGGAAGCTGGCCGAGGGGGTGTAATCGTGGAGGCTGCCGATGGGCTGGGCCATCTGCCAGCCGATGGTGAAGAGCGTGCTGGAGGGCCGGTAGTTGGTCCAGTCCTGGTACTGGGCGGAGGCCGGCCAGGCGGCGAGCAGGAGGAGGGCGGCGAGCGCCGGGACGACGCGGAGGCGGTTCATGGCGTTCTCTCTCACGGTCAGTGGGTGTCCAGGTAGGGGGACTGGTCGAAGGCCCTGTTCAGCGCCTGGTTGAACACGTTCGTGTTGTCAGGGGTGGTGCCCCGGAGGACCGCGTACAGTCCGGTCGCCCAGAGGACGGGGAGCTCATCGGGGTTGGCAGGAGGGCTGGCGGGCGGGCGGGCCGTGCGGAGGTCGACCATCACCATCGCCACGGTGCCGGTGGAGTAGCTGCCGGCGTATCCCCAGGTGGGCCAGCAACCGTACCAGCCGTAATAGTAAGGGGCGCACCAGCTGTAGTAGTAGCTGTAGCTGTTGTTGAACCAGGCCGCCCGCAAGGCCACGTCGGCGCCGTAGGGCGGGAGGCCGCTGACGGGGGCGGCGGTGTAGCCGTAGGCCGTCAGCCGCTGGTTGATGGTGGTCACCACCGCGGGAGGAATGGCCTGCGAAGGCTTCTGCACCCCGTCCTCCCAGACCTCCAGGCTCGGGTCGAGGTAGTAGGTGCTCAAGGGCTTGAAGTCCGCGCCGGGCGCGGGCTGCGTGTAGACGCTGGAGCCGAGCACCACCTCGTCGGGAGCGGTGTAGCCTCCGCATCCGGCGGCGGCGATCGCTGCGAGCAAGAGCCTATGTCCTGTCTTCATGTACCCTCCACTCCGGTGGAACCTGCACATATCCCAGGGGCCGCTCCCTCGCCGTCTTTTTCTTCTGCGAACCCCTGCCGGAACATTGGACCTTGTGCCAACACCGCGGGCGCCGTTGGACCAAGGTCCACGGCGACCGGGGGCCCTTTTTCCTGATAGAGCCAACGACGAGGGCTTCCATGACCCAGACGAGCCGACCTCCTCGCGTTTTTTCCCTGCCCCGCGGGATCGGGCTGTCGTGCGCGCTGCTCGCGGCCGCCATCGCCTGCAAGAAGGAGGCGCCCCAGGCCGCGGTGGTCCCGGAGGTCTCCGTCTCCGAGGTGATCCAGCGCGACGTCCCCATCGGCGGCGAGCTCACCGCCACCATGAAGGGCATGGAGGACGTCGAGATCCGGGCGCGGGTGGAGGGTTATCTCAAGTCCCTGGATTACCGGGAGGGTTCGGAGGTGAAGAAGGGCCAGCTCCTCTTCACCATCGACGACCAGCCCTACCGCGCACAGCTTGCGCAGGCCAAGGGCGACCTGGCGCGAACGCAAGCCGCTCTCTCCAAGGCCGACATGGACGTGGCGCGCTACAAGCCCCTGGCTGCGGAGCGCGCCATCAGCCAGGCCGAGCTGGACAACGCCATCGCCGCGCAGAAGGCGTCGCGGGCGCAAGTGGAGGCGGCCAAGGCCAACGTGGAGAACGCCTCGCTCAACCTGGGCTATACCCGCCTGGTCGCCCCCATCGCCGGGCTGGCCGGGCAGGCGCAGCGCAAGGTGGGCGACCTGGTGGGGAAGGGCGAGCCCACCCTGCTCACCACCGTCTCCTCCATCGATCCCATCCGGGTGAGCGTGAACATCCCCGAGGCGCTCTACCTGCGCTACGCCGACCGCCTGCAGGCGGTTGCCCAGCAGGACGCGGGCGCGGCGATCCCGAAGGCCGATCCCGATGGCCCCCAGCTCGCCCTTTCGGACGGTAGCGTCTACGAGCACCGCGGCCGGCTGATCCTCGTCGACCGCTCCGTCGATCCGCAGACCGGGACGCTCCGGGCGGACCTGGCCTTCCCCAACCCCAAGCGGGTGCTGCGGCCGGGCCTCTACGCCAAGGTCCGGTACAAGGAGGAGGTGCGCCCCGGGGCGCTGCTGGTCCCCCAGCGCGCCGTCTCCGAGCTGCAGGGCCAGTATTCGGTGGTGGTGGTGAGCGCGGAGGGCAAGGCGGAGAGCCGGAAGGTGAAGCCGGGTCCGCGGGTGGGCAGCCTCTGGATCCTCGAGGAGGGGGTCAAGCCCGGGGAGAAGGTGATCGTCGAAGGGGTGCAGAAGGTCCGCGACGGGATGATGGTGAAGGCGTCGGTGGTTCCCGCCGAGGCCGCAGCGCCGCCGGGAGCCGGGGCGCCGGCGCCCTCCGCGGCCAGCCCTGTCCCCGCGCCCGCCCCGGGCACTCCCACCCCGCCGCCGGCCGCCTCGAGGTAGCCGATGGGGAACTTCTTCATCCGCCGCCCCATCGTGGCGATGGTGATCTCCATCGTCACGGTGATCGTGGGCGCAGTCTCCCTCTCGCGCCTGCCCATCGCCCAGTACCCGGAGATCACCCCGCCGCTGATCCAGGTGACCACCACCTACGTGGGGGCCAACGCGCTGGACGTGGAGCAGACGGTGGCCACGCCCATCGAGCAGCAAGTGAACGGGGTGGAGCGGTCCATCTACCTCAAGTCCACCAACGCCAACGACGGCACCCTCAAGCTGGAGGTGTCGTTCGAGGTGGGAAGCGATCTGGACATCGACAACGTCCTCACCCAGAACCGGGTCTCCCAGGCCACCCCGTCGCTCCCTTCGGACGTGAAGAACTACGGGGTGAACGTGAAGAAGTCGCTCTCCTTCCCCCTCTTGCTGGTCACGCTCACTTCCCCGTCCGGCGCGTTCGACTCCAACTTCCTCTCCAACTACGCGCTGATCAACATCAACGACCAGCTCGCCCGCATCCCCGGGGTGGGCCAGGTCACCCTCTTCGGCGGCTCCGACTACGCCATGCGCATCTGGGTGCGGCCCGACCGGCTGCAGGCGCTGGGCCTCACGGTCATCGACCTGATCAACGCGGTGAAGTCGCAGAACCTCCTCCAGCCCAGCGGCCAGATCGGCGGTCCTCCAGCGCCCAAGGGCACCGAGTTCACCTACATGGTGAAGACCAAGGGGCGCCTGCTCACTCCCGAGGAGTTCAGCCAGATCATCGTCCGCGCCAACCCGGACGGCTCGGTGGTGCGGCTGGGCGACGTGGCCCGGCTGGAGCTGGGCTCCGTCCTCTACAACGCGGTGGGCCGGTTGAACGGGAAGTCGGCCGCGGCCATCGCCATCTACCAGATCCCCGGCTCGAACGCCCTCCAGGTGCAGCAGGCGGTGAAGAAGACCATGGAGGAGATCCAGACCCGGTTTCCTCCGGGCATGAAGCAGGAGATGACCCTCGACACCACCGCCGCCATCACCGCCGGCATCGACGAGATCGTCCACACCCTCTTCGAGGCGGTGGTGCTGGTGATCCTGGTGGTCTTCGTCTTTTTGCAGAACTGGCGCGCTACCCTCATCCCCCTGCTCACCGTCCCGGTCTCGCTGGTCGGCACCTTCATCGTCTTTCCCTTGCTCGGCTTCTCGGTGAATACGCTGTCGCTCCTGGGGCTGGTGCTGGCCATCGGCATCGTGGTGGACGACGCCATCGTGGTGGTCGAGGCGGTGATGCACCACATCGAGCACGGCAAGACGCCCAAGGAAGCCACCGCCGAGGCGATGAAGCAGGTGTCGGGGCCGGTGATCGCCATCGCCCTGGTGCTCTCGGCGGTGTTCGTGCCGGTGGCCTTCATCAGCGGCATCAGCGGGCGGCTCTACCAGCAGTTCGCCATCACCATCGCCATCTCGGTGATCTTCTCCGCCATCAACGCCCTCACCCTCTCGCCCGCGCTCTCCTCGCTGCTCCTGAAGCCGGCGACGGGCAAGTCCTTCCTCAAGCCCTTCTACGACTGGTTCAACCGCGTCTTCGGCAAGCTCACCGGCGGCTACCTCTCGCTCACCGGCATCCTCGTGCGCAAGGCGTTCCGCAGCGCGCTCCTGGTGGTGCTCTTCACCGTGCTGGCGGTGGTGATCGCCGGCCGCATCCCCGGCGGCTTCGTTCCCGACGAGGACAACGGCTACTTCTTCGCCAACATCGTCCTCCCCGACGCCTCCTCGCTGGAGCGCACCGACGGCGTGGCCAGGAAGGTCGAGGACATCATCGGCAAGACGCCGGGCGTGGAGTACGTCACCACCATCACCGGCTACTCGCTGGTCACCGGGGCGTACGCCTCGAACACCGCCTTCATCTTCATCTCCCTCAAGCCCTGGGAGGAGCGCAAGGCGAAGGAGCAGCACGCCTTCGCCCTCATCAGCGCCCTCAACCGCAGGCTGGCCGCGGAAGTGCCGGAGGCGGTGGCGGTCACCTTCGGTCCGCCCCCCATCATCGGCCTGGGTTCGGGCTCGGGCTTCACCATGATGCTCCAGGACCGCAGCGGCGGGACGCCGCAGTTTCTGGCGGAGAACGCGGAGAAGTTCCTCGCTGCCGTGCGCAAGCGCCCGGAGATCGGATCGGCGCGCACGGTCTTCCGCGCCAGCGTCCCGCAGATCTTCGCCGACATCGACCGCGACAAGGTGACCAAGCTCGGCATCCCGGTGACCGACGTGAACTCCTCGCTGGGCGCGCTGCTCGGCGGCACCTACGTCAACGACTTCAACCGCTTCGGCCGCACCTACAAGGTCTACCTGCAGGCGGAGCCCGAGTACCGGGCCAGCGTCCGCAGCCTGGGCCTCTTCTCGGTGCGGACGGCGGGCGGCAGCACGGTCCCCCTGGATACGCTGGTCTCCACCCGGCCTTCCAACGGGCCCGAGTTCACCAACCGCTTCAACCTCTACCGGGCGGCGGAGATCTCCGGAACGCCGGCCGAGGGATACAGCTCCTCCCAGGCGCTGGCGGCGCTGGAAGAGACGGCGAAGTCGGTCCTCCCCCAGGGGATGGGCTACGAGTGGTCCAACGTTTCCTACCAGGAGAAGAAGGCGGAGGGCACCGCGGGCATCGTCTTCGTCTTCGCCATCATCCTCGTCTTCCTCGTCCTCGCTGCCCAGTACGAGAGCTGGTCCTTGCCCATGAGCGTGCTGCTGGGCACGCCTTTCGCCGTCTTCGGCGCCTTCCTCGGGCTCTTCCTCGCCCGGCTCTCCAGCACTGCCTACGTGAGCAACATCTTCGCCCAGATCGGGCTGATCATGCTGGTCGGCCTGGCGGCGAAGAACGCCATCCTCATCGTCGAGTTCGCCAAGGAGGCGCACGAGAAGGAGGGCCTGGGCTTCGTGGAGGCGGCGATGGAGGCGGCCAAGCTGCGGCTCCGGCCCATCCTCATGACCGCCTTCGCCTTCATCCTCGGCGTGCTCCCCCTGGTGCGCGCCTCCGGCGCCGGCGCCGAAGGGCGCAAGGTGATGGGGATGGCGGTGTTCGCCGGCATGCTGGTGGCCACCATCCTGGGGGTGGTGCTGGTCCCCGTGCTCTTCGTGGCCGTGGAGAAGCTCTTCGGGGGGAAGACGGCGGCCCAGCCGAAGCCCCCGCCAGCGCCCGCCGCGCACGAGGAACACTCGCGGCTGGCAGGAGGGCCGGCGTGAACCGATCGCCCGTTGCTTTCCTCGCCCTCGCTCTGGCCGCCTGCTCCTTCGCACCCAAGTACGAGCGCCCGGAGGCGGGCGTCCCCTCCGAGTACCGCTTCGCCCAGCCCAAGGAGTCCGCCTCGGTGGCGGACCTCCCCTGGTGGGAGCTGTTCAAGGACCCGACCCTGCAGGACCTGATCCGGGTGGCGCTGGCGAACAACCAGGACCTGGCGCTGGCCGCCGCCCGGGTGGACGAGTCGCGGGCCCTGGTGGGGGTGGCCAAGGCGGATCTCTACCCGCAGGTCTCCGCGCAGGTGAACGCCGCCTACGGCAGGCCCATCTCCCGGAACTTCAACCCTGGCGCCACCGACTCCGCCCGCTACGGGCTGTCGGGCGACGTCTCCTGGGAGATCGATCTCTGGGGGCGCGTGCGCAACTCGCGCGACGCGGCGATGGCCGATCTGCTCGCCACCGAGGACTTCCGCCGGGGCGTGATCCTCGCTCTGGTGTCCGGGGTGGCCCAGGCCTACCTGGAGCTGCGGGCGCTGGACCTGGAGCTGGAGATCGACAAGTCGAACACCGACATCCGCAAGGGCACCCTCGATCTCTTCGAGGCGCGCGCCCGGCGCGGGGTCGCCTCCGACCTGGAGGTGAGCCAGGCCAAGGCCGACCTGGCCCTGACCACCGCCGCCATGCCCGAGGCGGAGCTGGCCATCGCCCAGAAGGAGCACCAGATCTGCGTCCTCCTGGGCCGCGCGCCCGGGCCCATCCCCCGCGGGTCGGCGCTGGTCGACACGCCCGTGCCGCCGCAGCTCCCCTTGGGCGTTCCGGCACAGCTCCTGGGCCGGCGGCCGGACGTCCTGGCCGCCGAGCAAGGGGTGATAGGTGCGGGCAACAGGGTGGGAGTGGCGGTGGCGAACCGGCTCCCCACGCTCTCCCTGGCGGCCACCATCGGCCTGCAGGGAACGGCGATGTCGAATCTCTTCGGCTCGGATGCCCTGGCGTGGAATGCCGGGGGCGGCATCTTCGCCCCCATCTTCCAGGGCGGACGCCTGGCCGCGGAGGAAGAGGCGTCTCGGGCGCGGCTCCAGCAGTCGGTGGCGGCCTACCGGAAGACCGTGCAGCAGGCGCTGCAGGAGGTGGCCGACGCGGCGGCGGGGACGATCAAGCTGCGCGAGGCCCGGCTGGCGCGCACCGACCAGGTGGCGGCGAACACCCGGGGGGCGAAGCTGGCGCTGGACCGGTATACGGGTGGCGTCTCCAGCTACTTCGAGGTGCTGGACGCCCAGCGGCAGCTCTACAGCGCGCAGCTCGATCTCGCCCACACCCAGCGCGACGAGCTGACCAGCGTGGTACTGCTCTACCGGGCGCTGGGCGGAGGGTGGCAACAGGAGGAGCAGCCGCCGCCGCCTCCCCCGGCGAAGTGACGAGGAGCCAGACATGGATACCGTGGGGGCGCTCAAGCAGGTCTTCATCTTCAAGGACGTCCCGGAGAATGTTCTGGAGCTGGTGGCCAAGGCGGCGGAGGAGGTGTCCGCCTCGGCCGGCGAGACCATCCTCGCCAGCGGGCAGTCGCCCAACGCCATCTTCGTCATCCGCAACGGCACCGTCCGCCTCACCTCCGACGCGCGGGACGTCGCCCCCGTGCTCTTCGGATCGGGCGAGACGCTGGGCGAGGTCCCCTTCCTCGACGGCGGTCCCGCGGGCCTCAACGCGGTGGCCCTGGAGCGCGCGGATCTGCTGGTGATCCGGAAGCAGAAGCTGGAAGCCATCCTCGCCGGCAACCCGGAGGCGGGCTTCCGCTTCTACCAGGCGATCGCGGTCTCGCTGGCCATCCGGGTCCGCCGGGTGGTGAAGATGCTGGCGTTCTCGGGGAACTGAGCTCAGGACGGCAGGCAGGGCAGCTCGCTGTGGATGGTCAGCCCCCGGTCCGGGTTGCGGGTGGCCCAGATCCGCCCGCCGTGCGCGTCGATGATCGAGCGGCTGATCGACAGGCCCATTCCCAGCCCCTCCGGCTTGGTGGTGACGAAGCGCTCGAAGATGCGGCCCAGGTCCGGCTCCTTCACCCCCGTCCCCGAGTCGCGGATGTCGATCGCCACCACCGAGTTGCGGTGCGAGGTCTCGATGCGCAGCTGGCGGGGGCCGTTCTCGCTCCCCTTCATCGCATCGCAGGCGTTGACCACCACGTTGAGAAAGACCTGCTGGAGCTGGACCACGTCGCCCAATACCTGTGGGAGGTTTTCGGCGAGCTCGAGCTGCAGCCCCACCCGCTTCCGCTCCAGGTCCTTCTTCAGGAGACCCGTCACCTCGCGGATGGCCTCGTTGACGTCGAGGGGGCGGCGGTCGGAATGCTGCTTGCGGAAGAGCGCGCGCAGCCGGCGGATGATCTCCGCCGCCCGCCGCGCGTCCTGGGCGATGTCCTCCAGCGCCTCCGCGAACTCGGCCCGGTCGAAGTGGGCGGCGTCGAGCATGTGGCGGGTGGCATGGGCGTTGCTGAGGATGGCCGTGAGCGGCTGGTTGATCTCGTGCGCCAGGGTGGCCGCCAGCTCGCCCAGGGTGGCCACCCGCAGGGCGTGGGCCAGCTCCTCCCGGCCGTGCTCCACCTTCTCCTCGGCCGCCCTGATCTCGCCAATGTCCACGGCGGACCCGACGTAGCCGCTGAAGCCGCCGCCGTCGAAGCGCGGCACCCCGCGATCGAGGACGGCCCGGTAGGTCCCGCCGGCGCTGCGCAGGCGGTACTCCATGCTGAAGGGCCGCCGCGCCGCCAGCGCCTTCTGGTAGACCTCCAGGCAGCGCTCCCGGTCCTCGGGATGCACTCCTTCCGCCCAGCCGTCGCCCAGTTCCTGTGCCAGCGTCCGCCCGGTGAACTCCAGCCAGGCGCGGTTGAAGTCGATGCAGCCGCCGTCCGGGCCCGCCAGCCAGATCATCACCGGGGCGGCGTCGGCCATCACCCGGAAGCGGCCCTCGCTCTCCTCCAGGGCCTTCTGCGCCCGCCTGCGCCAGAGGACGATGGAGAAGACCTCCGCGAGCAGGCGCAGGCGCTCCACCAGCTCCTC
>DATKAG010000483.1:0-2550 GCA_035498355.1 Myxococcales bacterium
GACGACGGTGATGTCGTTCCGGGCCGCCAGCAGCGACGCGAGCTGGAAGGTGGTGGAGCCCGCGTCGAGCAGGATGGTGTCGCCGTCCTCCACCTGCTCCAGCGCCCGCTGCGCGACCGCCCGCTTCTCGGGCGAGCGCTGCGCTTCCCTCTCCCTGGCCCCCAGCTCGAAGCGGGCCTTCTCTCCGATGGTGGCGCCGCCGTGGGTCCGCACCAGCTGGCCTGCCGCCTCCAGATCCCGCAGGTCGCTGCGCATGGTGGCGGGCGAGACTCCGAACCGGGCGCACAGCTCGGTCACCGTGGCGCGCCGGCGCTGCCGGACGAGCTCCAGCACGGCCCGCTTGCGCTCCTCGATGAAGATCCGCTCTCTCTTCATGGCTCGATGGTGCCACGCGCCTCGACTGCCCGTCGAGTCGGCGGCCCCGCCCGGACGGCGGACCGGCGGCGTGCGGGAGGATCGGGAGCGCCCAACCGCGCCAGGGCGAGGCGGGGCGGCGGCGTCGCCACCCCGCCCTGCGACCCTCAGCCGATCGCCACCCGGGTTCCGGTCGTGGCGGAACGGATCCCCGCGTCGAGCACCTCGGCGTTCCGCATGCCGTCGTACAGGTTGGGGTCGATCTTCCTGTCGTTCACGACGGCGTCCAGGAAGTCGACCACCCCGTGCACGAACTCGTGCTCGTAGCCGATGGTGTGGCCGGGCGGCCACCAGTTCGCGATGTAGTCGTGCGAGGCCTCGGTGGCGAGGATGGTGCGGAAGCCCTGCGCGTACTCCGGGTCGCCAGCCGAGAAGAACTGCAGCTCGTTCATGCGCTCGAAGTCGAAGAGGATGCTCCCCTTCTCGCCGTAGATCTCGAACCGGTTGTAGTTCTTCCGGCCCGGCGCGAAGCGGGTGACCTCGAACGAGCCCAGCGCCCCGTTCGCGAACTCGGCCACCATGAAGGAAGCGTCCTCGACCGTCACCTTGCCCTTGCCGGCCGCCTCTCCCGCCTTGGCGGTGAAGGTCCCGGCGGCGGCGCCCGGGAGGGGCCGCTCCGGGATGAACTGAGTCGTCATGCCGGTCACGGACTTGATCTCGCCCACCAGGTAGCGGGCCAGGTCCACGCTGTGCGAGCCCAGGTCGGCGTGCGGCCCGTACCCGGCGGTCTCCTTCTGCAGGTGCCAGGTGAGCGGAAAGCTCGGGTCCACGATCCAGGACTGGAGGTAGGCCCCGCGCCAGTGGAAGATGCGCCCGACCCTCCCCTCGTCGATGAGCCGCTTGGCGAGGCGCACCGCCGGGACGCGCCGGTAGTTGTGGTTGAGGAAGTGCTTCACCTTGGCCTTCTCGGCGGCCTGGTACATCTCGCGCGCCTCGGCGAAGGTCAGCGCCACCGGCTTCTCGCAGAAGATGTGCTTCCCGGCCCTGGCCGCCTCCAGGACGATGGGGTGGTGCAGGTGGGTGGGCGTGGAGACGTCCACGATGTCCACGTCGCTGGCCCGCACCGCCTTCTTCCAGTCGGTCTCGATGCGCTCCCAGCCCCACCGCGCCGCGAACTCCTCGAGCGACTTCTGGTTCCGGCCGCAGGCCACCTTCAGGACCGGCTCCGCGGCCACGTCGAAGAAGTACTTGGCCTGGCGCCAGGCGTTGCTGTGCGCCTTGCCCATGAAGTTGTGGCCGATGAGGGCGACGTTGAGCTTCTTCATGGCTGGATCCTTTCCACGGGGGCTCCGCCCCTCCCCCAGCTTCGCCGGGGCCCCCGCCCCGGGTCCGCGCTTGGTTTCACGATTCGCCCTAGCCCACCGCCGCGGCGATGCGCTTCAGCTCCTTCACGCTCCTGGCCACCGCCGCGTCCTCGTCGTCGTTGTAGTCGGGGTGGAGGAAGTCGATCTCCATCGCCAGGAATCCCTTGTAGCCGGCCTCCTTGAGGAGCCGCGCCAGCGCCAGGTTGTCCACGTAGCCGTCGCCGGTCGGCGTGCTGGCGAAGAAGTGCCAGCTCTTGACCGAGACTCCCTTCATGGGCTTGAGGTCCTTCACGTGCGTGGCGAAGGTGTACCGGGCCAGCTTCTTCATCCCTTCGACCGGATCGTCCTGGACGCGCATGAAGTTCCCGGTGTCGAAGTTGATGCCGAAGCTGGGGGAGCCGACGTCCTGGATGAGCTGCAGCATCTCGTTCGAGTCGAAGTCGATGTGGTTCTCGTCGGCGATCTTGAGGCCCATCTTCTCCGCCTGCTTGGCGGCCGTCTGGAACATCCTGGCCAGCTTCTCCAGCATGGGCTGGTGCGGCTCGTTGCGGAACATGAGGCTGGCGCCGCACACGCGCATGACGTCGGCGCCGATGGCCTTGGCGTGCTCCATCGACTTCATCATGTCGTCGAAGGCCTTCTCGTTGCGGCCGCCCTCCAGGCCGTCCGGGTGCCCCCACGCGTACACCCGATCGAACCGGGCGGCGTCGAGGCGCCCCTTCACCTCGGAGAGGTAGGAGGCGTCGAAGCGGGGGATGAAGCAGGACTCCAGCGAGACGCCGTCCACGCCCAGCTCCCGGGCGCGGTCGATGAACTGCTCCAGCGTCAGCCT
>DATKAG010000484.1:0-9497 GCA_035498355.1 Myxococcales bacterium
GGGAGCGACGGCGATCCCTTCTTCACCCAGTTCTACGTCTTCGACAAGAAGGGCCAGCGGATCACCGATCCCATCCTCGACGACCACGGGCCCAAGCAGAGCCCGGCCGTCTGCGTGGTCTGCCACGGCGGCAACGTCACCGATCTCGCCTACGCCGGCGGGGGCAACCTGCACGCCCGCTTCATCCCCTTCGACCTGGATGCCGAGGAGTTCCTCGACCGGCCCAGCTTCCGGCGGTCGGACCAGGAGGCGGCCTTCAAGGCCTTCAACGAGGCCGTGGCCCTCACCTGGCAGGACGCGGCGGCCGATTACCCGGCCGGCGATCCCCCGCCCGTGCCCGAGCTGGTGGACAAGTGGTACGGCGGGGCCGGCCATCCCAGCCCCACCTTCCTCTCCGGCGTGACGCCGGACGGGTGGAACGGCTCGCTGGAGGCGCGGGACCTGTACCACCAGGTGTTCGCCCGCAGCTGCCAGACCTGCCACGCGCAGCGGGAGTCGTTCCGGAACTTCTCCACCTTCGACAAGTTCAACGGCGCCAGGGGGTCGGGGCTGATCGAGCAGCGGGTCTTCAAGGAAGGGGCCATGCCCCTCTCCGAGCGCGGCTTCCTCAACTTCTGGCTCAGCTACCCGAACCAGCCGAGGATCCTCGCCGACTGGCTGGGGACGCGGCTGAGCGCGCCGGGCAAGCCCATCGCCCGCGTGCAGGTCTCGCCTTCCACCGTGGTCACCTCGGGGACCACCGTCACCTTCGACGCCAGCGACAGCCAGTACGCGGAGGGCTTCGACTGGCGGCAGACGGCGGGGAACGCGGTGCAGATCGTCGGGCAGACGGTGAGCGGCTCCAGGGTCTCCTTCGTGGCGCCGCCGCGGGGATCGAATCTCTCCTTCGAGTTGCGGGTGGCCGTCCTCGGGCGCACCTCCGACCCGGTGCCGCTCGCCGTGCTCTCGCGCTCGCCGCCGGATCCGCCGGCCTCCCTGGTGGTGACGCCGGGCGCGGGGTCGGCGGCGGTCCAGTGGACGGCGCCCGCCTTCGACGGGCTGAGCCCGGTGACGGGCTACACGGTCACGGTCACTCCCGGCGGGGGGACGGTCTCGACCACCGCCACCTCCACCGCCATCGACTCGCTCCAGCCCGGCATCACCTATACGTTCGCCGTGGCGGCGGTGAACGCCATCGGCACGGGCGCTCCCGCGACCACCTCCTTGCGCATTCCCACCAAGCCGGACCGGCCGGCCAGCCTGACCGCCGTCTCCACCCACGCCGGCAAGACGCTCTCGCTGGGCTGGACGCCGCCGGCGGACACGGGCGGCGCTCCGCTGACCGGGTACACCGCCACCTGCTCGCCCTCGGGCAGCGCCACCGCTGCCGGGAACGCGACGGGCGTCCTGGTGGCGGGCCTGGACAACGGCACACCCTACAGCTGCACGGTCCTGGCCACGAACGTGGCGGGCGACGGCCCTCCGTCGCTTCCGGCGAGCGCGACGCCCGACGGGCCCCCGGCGCCTCCCACGGGCTTCATCGCGTCGAGCGCGGGCGGGGCGAACTGGGACTTGTCCTGGAACGCGCCGGCGGACACCGGGGGCGTTGCCTTGACCGGATACGTCGCCACCTGGACGCCTGCCACCGGCGTTCCTTCCCGGACACTGCCCACCAATCCCACCAGCGTCACCCTGGGAGCGGCCGAGGGGCTGGTGGCCGGGACGACCTATACCTTCAGCCTCTCGGCGACCAACGCCTTCGGGCCGGGAGCGGCCGCCACCACCACGCCGCCCGGGAAGCCGGTGATCACCTCTCCCGCCGGCGGCGCCAGCACCGGCGCCAACCAGATCCCCGTGACCTGGACTCCGGCCGCGCCGAACGGGAGCACGATCACGGGCTACGCGGTGCAGGCGCAGGTGGCGCCTTCCGGCGCCATCACCACCGTCAACGTGGCGGGCACCGCCACCAGCGCCACCATCAGCGGTCTCTCCAACTGCACGGCCTACAACCTCATGGTGACGGCGACCAGCGGCGGCGGCAGCACCGATTCCGACCCGGTGCTGAACGTCACCCCGCGGCAGGCGCCCGACGTTCCCACGGGGCCCACGCTCACCCAGGGCGTCGGCGTGGGCGACTTCAGCTTCTCCTGGGGGCCTTCGAACCCGCGCAACTGCGGCACCGTCAGCTACACGGTCCAGGTGGTGGACCCGGTCCTGGGGGCCCTGACGCCCATGTCGGCCGGGACCTCGACCTCGCTGGCCTTCAGCACCACCACGCCGGCTTGCCCGTACGCGTCCGTCAACTGCGCGACGCCGCGGACCTGGAGCTTCAGCGTGCGGGCGACGAACGGTGGAGGGACGAGCGCATTCACGGCGCCGGTCAGCAAGACCCCGCGCATCGGCTACATCCGCGACAGCGTGTTCGTGATCTGGAGCACGGTGCTGATGTCGCAGACATGCATCAGCTGCCACACCGTGGCCTTGGGGAATGCCCTGGTCTTCGAGGAGACGCCGGCGGACAACACTTGCGGCGCCGACAACACCCACTGCCCCTCGTTCCGCCACATCCACAGCACGCCGAGCGTGCTCAACCCCGGCACGCCCACCTCGAGCTTCTTGCATACCTGCCCGACCACCACCGGTACCTGCACTCCCTTCCACGGCGGCACCAGCCATCCGGGCGGCCTGAGGTTCAATTCCGGCTCGATCGAGGACAACCTGATCCTGCAATGGATTCGCGACGGGGCGCTCTTCTGAGCGGGCGTTAGAATCAGGCCATGTCGCTGATCCTGCGGGCTGGGCTGCTCTGTGCCTCGGGCGTCGCGCTGGGCCTGCTGGCGAACGGTTTCACCCCGCGCCCCGCGCCGCTGGGGCAGGGCGTGCTGGCCAGCGCCGAGCAGCCCGGCGCCGCCTGCGAGGACGCGCAAGCGAGCGTGGCGCGCATCTCCGTGCGGGAGGCGAAGCCGCTCTGCCTCGCCTGCGCCGCCGCCTTCGTGGACGCGCGCTCGCCCCAGGAGTATGCCGCCGGCCACGTCACCGGCGCGCTGCACCTCTCCCCGGGCGAGGGGGCGGAGACCATCCTCCCCAGGCTGCGCGCCGCGCCCACGGTGATCGTCTACGACCGCGACCGCGACTGCGCCGCGGCGGACCGGGTCGCCACCCGGCTGCAGGCCGGGGGCATCCGCGACGTGCGCGTCCTCACCGGCGCCTGGCCGGAGTGGCTGGCCGGGGGCGGGCCGGGCGAGTCCGGCACCTGCTCGCTGTGCACGGCGGGAACCCGGTGACCGCCCGGATCCTGATCGCCTGCCGGCTGGTGCTGGGCGCGCTGTTCGTCTGGGCGGCCGTCGCCAAGCTTCCCGACATGGCCGCTTTCGCCCAGGACGTGGCCAACTACCGCCTGGTGCCAGCCCTGCTCGTCCCCTTCGTCGCCTGCGCGGTGGTGGGCGTCGAGCTCCTGGCGGGCGCGGCGCTGATCCTCGGCCTGCTGGTGCGCCCGGCCGCCCTGGTGCTCGCCGGGCTGCTCGCCGTCTTCACTGCCTTCCTCTCCCAGGCGCTGCTCCGCGGAATCGACCTGCGCTGCGGCTGCTTCGGGGGCGACGAGCCGGCCTCCTGGTGGACGGTGGCGCGGGACGTGGCGATGCTGGCCGCCGCGCTGGCGGTGGCTCGCCGCCCTCAGGGCGCGGCGTGGCTGCGGAGGAAGGCGGCGATGACGCGGAGCGCAAGCTCCGGCTGATCGCGGTGCGGGGAGTGCCCGCACCGGTCCAGCATCAGCACCTCGACGTCCCGCGCGCCCCTGGCGATGGCATCCACCTGCGCGCGGGTGCCGTATTCGTCCTGCTCGCCCTGCACCACCAGGATGGGCGCGGCGATGCGCGGCAAATACTCCTCGAGGTTCCACTTGCGGAACTCCGGGTCCAGCCAGGGCCGGTTCCAGCCCCAGAAGGCCGCGTCCACGTCCTGGTGGTGCTTCGCCAGCCGGGCCCGCAGCTCGCCGCCCTGGTAAGCCTCGCGCGCTTTGGCGATGCTGCGCAATCCCATCTCCTCGGTGAAGACGTGGGGCGCTTCCAGCACCAGCGCGCGCGCCTTGCCTCCGCTGCCGGCGTAGATGATGGAGATGGACGCGCCGTCGCTGTGGCCGACCAGCACCGGGTCGTCGATGCCCGCGGCCGCCAGGATCTCCGGCAAGAGCTGCGCCTCGTCGTGCATGTAGCGCACCGGCCGCGGCATCTCCGCCCGCTCCGAGGCCCCATATCCCGCGCGGCTGTAGACGAACGCGCCCAGACCGGTCGCTTCCGCCAGCTTGCCGGGAAAGTCGCGCCAGAGCTTCACCGACCCGAGCCCTTCGTGCAGGAACACCAGCGTCGGCCCCTTCCCCGGCCCGACCCTTTCCGCCTCGATCCTCCTTCCCCGGACGCTGAGGAACATCTCTTCTAGGCCGGCCAGGAGCGGGAGAGGATGGAGGGCAGATCGAGGCCGGAGGGGAGGGTGCCGAAGGCGTAGCCGTGATCGCCCGACAGGCGGGTGGCGCAGAAGGCGTCGGAGAGGGCGGCAGGGGAGTGGCGGGCGAGCAAGGAGCCCTGCAGGGCGAGGGCGAGCGATTCCACCAGCCGCCTCGCGCCGGGCTCTTCGGGCCGGGCAAGCTGCGCCTCGGCGTCGTCCAGGGCCGCGTCCAGACGCCGGTCGGCGCCGCGCGCCAGGCGAAGCTCCGCGACCAGGGCGTCGCGGGCCTGCGGCTCCTTGGCCAGCGCGCGGAGCACGTCCAGGCAGATGACGTTCCCCGAACCCTCCCAGATGGAGTTCAGCGGCGCCTCGCGGTAGAGGCGGGGAAGGACGGACTCCTCGACGTAGCCGTTGCCGGCCAGGCACTCCAGCGCCTCGGCGATGGCCGGCGCCGCGCGCTTGCACACCCAGTACTTCCCCACCGCGGTGGCGATGCGGCGGAAGGGCGCCTCCTCCTCGCGCCGGTCGTAGGCGCGGGCCAGCCGCATCATCATCTGGGTTGCCGCCTCGGACTCCACGGCCAGGTCGGCCAGCACCGCCCGCATCAGCGGCTGCTCGATCAGCTTGCGCCCGAACGCGCTGCGGTGCCGGCAATGGTGCATGGCCTGCGCCAGCGCCTGCCGGACGATGGCCGCGGCGCCGATCAGGCAGTCGAGGCGGGTGTGGTTCACCATCTCCAGGATGGTCACCACCCCGCGCCCCTCCTCCCCCACCAGCCTGGCGAAGGCGCGGTCGAACTCCACCTCGCCGGAGGCGTTGCTCCGGTTGCCCAGCTTGTCCTTCAGCCGCTGGATGAAGAACCGGTTGCGCTGCCCCTCCGGCGTCCAGCGCGGGAGCAGGAAGCAGGAGAGGCCCCGCGGCGCCTGGGCCAGCACCAGGAAGGCGTCGTCCATGGGGGCGGAGCAGAACCACTTGTGCCCGGTGATCGCCCAGGCCCCATCGCCCAGCGGCTCGGCCCGGGTGGTGTTCGCCCGCACGTCCGAGCCGCCCTGCTTCTCGGTCATCCCCATGCCGATGAGCGCGCCCCGCTTCTGCGGCGCGGGGATCATCCGCGGGTCGTAGGAGAGGGAGACCAGGTGCGGCGCCCACTCCTCGAGCAGGTCCGGCTGCCGCTGCAGGGCGGGAAAGGCGGAGTAGGTCATGGAGAGCGGGCAGCCGTGGCCCGCCTCCGTCTGCGAGACGAGGAACATCTTCGCCGCCCGCGCCACGTGCGCTCCCTCGCGCGGATCCCGCCAGGGCCCGGCGTGCACGCCGCTCTTGATGGAGAGCTCCATCAGACGGTGCCAGGCGGGGTGGAACTCCACCTCGTCGATGCGGTGGCCGAAGCGGTCGTGGGTGCGCAGCCGGGGCGGGTTCTCGTTGGCGAGAAAGCCCCACCCGATCGCCTCCGTCGTCGCGGTGGAGCGGGCGAACGCGCCCACCTCTTCTTCGGCCCACCCGGCCCCTTCGCGGCGCAGCGCCTCGCCCAAGGCCAGGTCGTTGGCAAGCGGATCGTAATCCTGCAGCGGGGGTGGCTGGTTGATCACTTCGTGCGTCGACATGCGCGCACTGTAGCCCTTCTCCGCAAAGGAACGTTGCCAATGAGTCCGCTCCGGCGGAAGCTTCGCCCCTGGACATGCGCTTCGGGAGGAACAGCGGCCCCTTGGTTGTTCCAGGCTGGATGGCCCGGCTCTGGCCTGTGCCGAAAGGTGTGCGCATCGGCGCAGCGGTTGCCGCGGCGCTCCTGGTCCTGGCCGTCGCCGGCATCGGGATCATCGCCCTCGGCTGCCCGCCGGTGGAGAAGCTGCGCGACTACCGGCCTCCGCAGGCCAGCCTGGTGTTCGACCGCGAGGGGAAGCTCCTGGCCAGGCTGGCGCCGGAAGAGCGGATCGTGGTTCCGCTCCCGGCCATGTCGCCCAGGCTGGTGGGCGCCATCCTCGCGGTGGAGGACGGCCGCTTCTACCAGCACCACGGCATCGACTGGCGGCGGGTCCTGGGCGCGCTCTGGCGCGACCTGCGCACCTTCTCCGTCCGCGAGGGCTCGAGCACCATCACCATGCAGCTCGCGCGCAACGTCTTTCCAGACAGCCTCACCCGGGCGCGGACCCTGCGGCGCAAGATCGCCGAGATGATCGTCGCCCGCCGCATCGAGCGGTCGTTCTCCAAGGATCAGATCCTCGAGCTGTACCTGAACCAGATCTACCTGGGGAACGGCTACTACGGGGTGGAGGCGGCGTCCCGCGGGTACTTCGGCCGCACCGCGCTGGAGCTGACGCCGGCCCAGGCCGCGCTGCTCGCCGCCCTTCCCAAGGCGCCCTCCAGCTACGACCCGCGGCGCTTCCCCGAGCCGGCGGTCAAGCGGCGCAACCTGGTCCTCTCCCTGATGGCCAAGGCGAAGGTCATCTCCCCCAAGGAGGAGGCGATCGCGCGCAAGAGCAAGCTGCGCCTCAGCCCTCCCGAGCAGGAGGGCGGGGCGCCCTGGTTCGTGGCGGCGGTCCGGCGCGAGCTGAACGACCGCTTCGGCGAGGACGCCGAGACGCAGGGCCTGCGGGTGCGCACCACCCTGGACGCGGCCTTGCAGCGGACGGCGGAGAAGGAGCTTCTCCGGCAGATCTCCGCCGCGGAGTCGGGCAGGCTGGGCAAGCTCGCCGCCAGCAAGTGCGAGGGCGATCCGGACGAGTGCCTGGAGGGCCTCTTCGTGGCCCTGGACGCGCACAGCGGCGACGTGCGCGCGCTGGTGGGCGGGCGCGACTACTCCCTTTCCGAGTTCGACCGCGTCACCCAGGCGCGGCGGCAGGCCGGGTCCACTTTCAAGCCCTTCGTCTGGGCGGCCGCCATCCAGTCCGGGGTGCCGGCCTCCACCCTGCTCGATCCGGCCCAGCTTCCCCCCGACTACGCGCCGGCCGACGGCCAGGTCCCCGGCGACCGCCCCTTGAGCCTGCGGGAGGCGCTGCGCCTCTCCTCGAACCGTGCGGCGGTGGCGCTGGGGCAACGGGTGGGGATGATGGCGGTGGTCGAGGCGGCCCACGCCTGCGGCATCGGCGACGCGCTGATCCCGCCCTATCCCTCCAGCTTTTTGGGCGCGGCCGACGTGGTCCCGCTGGAGCTGGTGGCCGCCTACGCGCCCTTTGCCAACGGCGGCGAGCGCGTGCTGCCCCGGTTCATCGACGAGGTGCGTAGCGCCACCGGCGAGGTGCTCCTGAAGAACAGCGTCGTCACCCAGCAGGCCCTTCCCCCGGGGCCCGCCTTCATCATGTCGTCCTTGCTCTCCGACGTGGTGGAGCGGGGCACCGGGACCGCCGCCCGGGCCGGCCTTCCCCCGGACCTGCCGGTGCTGGGCAAGACCGGGACCACCAACGGCGCCCAGGACGTCTGGTTCATCGGCGCCACGCCTGAGCTGGTGGCCGGCATCTGGATGGGTTTCGACCACCCGCGGCCGCTGGGCGCGTCGGCCACCGGCGGCCGGCTGGCGGCTCCCGTCTTTGCCCGGGTGATGGCGGCCTGGGAGAAGGGCCGGCCCCTTCCTCCCCGCTGGCAGGCGCCCGACGGCCTCGAGCTTCGCGAGGTGGACAGCGCCACCGGTGGCCTGGCCATCGTCGGCTGCCCTCCGGAGCAGGTGGTGCGCGAGTGGTTCATCGCCGGCACTGCTCCGGCCGATTGCCCCAAGCACGCCGGAGGCGTCGCCGGATTCCTCCAGCGCGCGCTAGGGAAGTGGTTCCATTAAGGCGCGTTCCGGAAGTGGGACCCGTTTGACGCGGTCGGGTCGTGCGCCCGCACCGGCCCCTCCGGGCGGTAGTCGCGCTGGTAGATGCGGATGAGCGAGAGCAGCACCGCCACCGCGATGGGGCCCAGCACCACCCCGAGGATGCCGAAAGCCTCGATGCCGCCGAAGATGGCGATGAACACCAGGAGGTCGTTCATCCGGATGCGCGTGCCCACCAGCTTGGGGCGGAGGATGTAGTCGGCCACGAACACCACCAGGACCGCGCTCCAGAGCAGGATGCCGATTCCCTGCGCGGGATGGCCGGCGAGGATGGTCACGATCCCCACGGGCGCCCAGACCAGCGCCGTGCCCACCCCGGGGAGGATGGAGGCGATCCCGGTGAGCGAGGCCCAGACCAGCGGGCTGTCCACGCCGAAGATCCAGTACCCCAGGCCCGCCACCACGCCCTGGTAGGCGGACATGGCCCCGGTGCTCACCAGCATGGCCCGCATGACGTCGCGCACGTCGCGCACGATCTCCGCCACCTGCCCGTTGGGCAGCGGTACCATCTCCACCAGCCAGGAGGTGCCGCCCTTGCCCTCGCGCAGGAGGTAGTACGAGGTCAGGGCGGTGAAGATGAAGATGAAGATCGCGCTGAAGATCCCGGCCACCAGGCTGGTGGCCCCCCTTCCCAGGGCGGCGGCGAAGTCGCGAGCCTCCTCCGCCATCCTCTGGTTGATGTCCGCCGGGTGGACGCCCACGCGCTCGAGCAGGCCGCTGAGGTCGTGGCCGATCAGCCCGGCGGCGCCCTTCTTCTCGTAGCTGCTGGCGAAGTCCCGGGCCAGCACCACCACCCGCTGCCCCACCACGAAGACGAGGAAGCCGAGCAGGGCCAGGGACAGCGCCATCACCACCGTGGTGAGCAGGGCCGCCGGGAGCCCCGGGTGCTTGCCGCCCAGCCGCCGCACCAGCTTCTCGTGCAGCGGGTACACCCCCACCGCGATCACCAGCCCGAGCAGGACCGGCATCCAGATCGGCTCCAGCGTGCGCCAGAAGGCGTACGCGGCGAGCGCGAACAGGACCAGGAAGGTCGATCGCTGCAGGCGACTTCGTTCGACCGCTGCGGGCATCCCCCAGTGCAGGTAGTCATCGGGCGTGAAATCCGGCAGCCCCTCCTGCGTACTGCATCATTTGCGGGACGGTCCGGACTCCAGTAGAGAGGGCGCCTCATGCTCGCGAACCTGCTTCTGGCCGCCGCGGCGGCCCTGCCCCAGCTCCCCTTCGAGAAGTATCAACTGCCCAACGGATTGACCGTCATCCTCTCCGAGGACCACCG
>DATKAG010000485.1:0-7787 GCA_035498355.1 Myxococcales bacterium
GAAGGGTGCGGCAGCGGATCCCCAGCGCGGCGATCCGCCGGCGCGCGGCCTCGATCTCCTGCCGGTAGCTCCCGGGCGAGCGCCGGTTCTGGAAGCCCCAGTCGTAGGTCGCGTAGCTGATGCAGTTGATGAAGTCGACCCCCAGCTCCGCGGCCTGCTCCACGAAGGGCACCAGCTCGCCCTCGTTCTCGTTGAGCATCACGTAGTTCACGCCCAGCAGCGGGAAGCGGGAGCGCGCCTCTTGCCGCGCCCGCAACACCCGCCGGATCCCCTGGTGCACCTGCTCCAGCTCTCCTCCCCGCCGCACCTTCCGGTAGGTGGAGGGGGAGGCGGCGTCGATGCTGACGTTCACCTCGGTGAGGCCGCTGCCGGGGAGCCGCGCCGCCACCTGCTCGGAGAGGAGGATGCCGTTGCTGTAGATGACGATCTTCGCCCAGGGCAGCTGCCGCCGCGCCTCGGCGACGATGTCGAAGAAGCGCGCGTGCAGGAGCGGCTCGCCGAACCCGTTCAGGCAGAGGTTGAGGGTGAAGGGGAACTGGGCGAGCAGCCGCTGGAAGTCCTCGAAGGCGATGTCGCCCAGCTCGTAGGGCTTGAGGCCCTGGGAGCGCAGGCACTGGATGCAGGCCAGGTTGCAGCGGTTGGTGAGCTCGATCTCCACCCCCGGCGGGGTGCTCGCCATCTCGGTAGGGCGAACGCGCACCTCGCGCCGGAAGCGGGCGTAGTTGGCCAGCACCCGCGGCCGCAGGAGCAGGGAAAAAGCATCGTTCTCGCGGAGCTTGCGCAACACCGACACGATCGCGCCGGACATCGTCCCCCCTTGCCGGCAAGGCTACCGGGCTTCCCGCCCGCGGCGCAACCGGCGGCCCCGCGTCGCCTCGCCGCAGGCCCGAACGGCGGCCGCGGATCCGTCGGTGGGTGCGGCTGCGTCGAGGGGAGTTCGATTCCTCACCCGTTGACGAGTGCGCTCGCGAAATGCGGAATTAGGGACCGTGAACGGGCTCGCCTCCACCGTGTTGACACGCTACTCAAGATACGCTACTCCTGCGAATGCATTCACGCGATGCTATTCAAAGCATCGCCGGGCGGGCGGGGGGGCGGTGCGGATCACGGCCGTGCGCGAGGGGGCGATGGCGCAGCGCGAACTCGACGACTTCGACTCGCTGGAGGCGGAGCATCCCCACGGGATCTCCGCCGCCCAGATCGTCGACTTCTTCGCGCCCCGCGGCGTCAAGCTCGCCCAGGCCACCTTCCGCAAGTACGTCCAACTGGGGCTGCTCCCGCGCAGCCGCCGGGTGGGCGAGAAGGGCAAGCACCGCGGCTCGAAGGGCCTGTACCCGGCCAGCGCGGTGCGCCGCATCCACGTGATCAAGTCGCTGATGGACGAGGGGATGACGCTGGAGGAGATCCGGCACTCGTTCATCTTCTTCCGCGGCCAGCTGGACGGGGTGGAGCGCTCGCTGGACGAGCTTTTCGCCGCCCTGGAGAAGGCGGTCGCGGAGCGGCCCGAGCTGCGCCCCTCCCGGCGCCGGGAGCTCGATCGGCTCCTCGCCGAGAGCCGCAAGCACGCCGATCAGTTCGTCAAGGACATGGAGCGAACGGTCTCCGAAATCACCGCACGGGAAGAGCCCGGGAAGGGGTAGGCTTTTCATGAGCGAGCCGAAGAGGAACATGTTGCCCGTCGTCGAGGATCCGGACGACAAGCCGCGCCAGCGGGCCCGCACGATGAGCCGCAAGGAGATGGCCCGGCTCTTCCGGCAGCAGGCGGCCGCCGGTGGCCTCGATCCGGAGCTGCAGGCGCTGATGGCCGAGCTGGACGCCAGCCGGCCCCGCACCCGGGGGGACTGCGCGGAGGGGGAGCGGCCCTGCCCGTACGTCTCCTGCAAGTACAACCTCTACGTGGACGTGAACCCGCGCACCGGGTCGGTGAAGATGAATTTCCCCGACAAGGAGCTGTGGGAGCTGTCCGAGACCTGCGCCCTGGACGTGGCCGACCGCGCCGGCATCACCCTGGAGGAGGTGGGGGTGATCATGAACCTGACGCGGGAGCGGGTCCGCCAGCTGGAGATGCGCGGCCTCTCCAGGCTGCGGGTGATCGCCGACGACGAGGCCCCGCCCACCGCCACCGACGAGGACGACGAGTAATCTACGCCAGGGCCGCCGCCAGGCGATCCGGATCGTCCACCTGGAGCTGCAGCACCCGGGCAGTCTTGCGGATGCCGAAGGGCCCGATGAGCTGCTGCGGCTCGCGCAACCAGAGCGTGAGGTTGGGAGTGCCGAGGACGCCCAGGCGTCGCCCCTCTGCGGCCGGCCCTCGCTCCACCTTGACGACGGAGGAGAGCGGGATGTCCGCCTCCCAGCGCAAGCCGATGCGCAAGAGCAGGGTGCCGCCCTCCACCCGGAGGGGGCGCAGCACCAGCGCCCGCAAGTCACCGATCAGCCAGAGCGCCGTATAGACGTGGACGGCCAGGCTGAGGCCCGCGGCTAGGGGGCCCCAGCGGCGGAAGAGGAAGTGCAGGGGAATGGCTTCCGCGGCGCAGGCGAGGAGGATGGCGCAGTAGATGGCGACCCATCCCGCGCGCTTGTACGCGGTGGACCCGGCCGGCGCCGGGCGGCCCCAGGAGAAGAGCGCGTACCAGAAGACCGCCAGCTCGGCGGCGAGGGCGCGGGCCAGCGCGGAGTCCCCCAGGGCGTCGGCCAGCCCGGCGCGCAGCGCGCTGGCCGCGTCGGCCGCCCTGCGCGCCAGCAGGGCGCGGCGGACGGAGACGGCCGCCAGCCAGATCAGCGCCAGCTCCAGGGGGATCGCCAGCAGGCGCACTTCGCGCCCGAAGAGCAGGGCGCAGAGCGCGACGAAGGCCACCGCCACCCGGGCGACGGTCCGCGGGCGGGCGAGGCCGCGCCGCACCACCAGCGCCCACCAGAGCGCAGCCGGGACCAGGGAGAGGTCGAAGAGCACCGCGGCCCGCACGGCCTGCGGGTGAGAGGCCATGGCGCGCGAGGCCAGCGCGGTGCTCTCCGCGGCCAGCACGAAGGCGACGAGCAGGAGGAAAACGAGCCGGGGCCGCGCCGCCGCTCTCCACATGCCGGAGATTATAGAGCGAGCTGTGGTATGGAGCCGCGTCATGACCGTCGCGCGCGCCTTGATCAGCGTCTCCGACAAGTCCGGGCTGCTGGACTTCGCCCGCGGCCTGGCCGCGCTGGGAATCGAGATCCTCTCCACCGGCGGCACCGCCGCGCTGCTGGCCAAGGAAGGAGTGAAGGTCACCCAGGTGCAGGACTTCACCGGCGCGCCGGAGATGCTGGGCGGGCGGGTGAAGACCCTCCACCCCAAGGTGCACGGCGGCATCCTCGCCCGCCGGAAGCTCCCCTCCGACCAGGCGGACATGGAGCGGCAGGGGGTGAAGCCCATCGACCTGGTGGTGGTGAACCTCTATCCCTTCCGCGCGGCGGTGGCCAAGGGGCTGCCCGACGAGGAAGTGGTCGAGAACATCGACATCGGGGGGCCCTCGATGCTCCGCTCGGCGGCCAAGAACGCCGAGTACGTGACGGTGATCGTGGACCCCGCCGACTACGGGGTGGTGCTGGCCGAGCTGCAGCAGAGGCGCGAGGTGCACGAGAGCACCCGCCACCGCCTGCAGGCCCGGGCCTTCGCCCACACCGCGGCCTACGACGCGGCCATCGCCGGCTGGCTGGCGGAGCGGCAGGCCACGGCCCACCCGGAGGAGGGGGGCGGGTTTGCCGAGTCGCCGCCGCTGCCCGAGTACCGGCGCCGCCAGTCCCTGCGCTACGGTGAGAACCCGCACCAGCGGGCCGCGTTCTACGCCAGCGTTCCCCAGCCCGCGGAGCCCACCCTGGCTTCCGCCCGCCAGCTCCAGGGCAAGGAGCTCTCCTACAACAACCTGCTGGACGGATCGGCGGCGCTGGAGGCGCTCAAGGAGCACGCCTCGGGGCGCTCCGGGCAGGCGGCGGTGGTGGTGGTGAAGCACACCAATCCCTGCGGCGTGGCCCGGGCGCAGACCATCCTCGAGGCCTACAAGCTGGCGCGCGACGCCGACCCGGTGAGCGCCTTCGGCGGCATCGTCGCCCTCTCCCATCCCGTGGACGCGGCCACCGGCGCCGCGCTGGCCGAGACGTTCCTCGAGGCGGTGATCGCTCCGGGCTTCGAGCCGGGCGCCCTGGATCTGTTGAAGGCGAAGAAGTCGCTCCGGCTCCTGGAGGTCCCGCTGCTGGGCGAGGGACGCGAGACCTGGACGCCAGAGGCCCGGGAAGTGCGCAGCCTGCCCGGGGGCCTTTTGGTGCAGTCCCGCGACCTGGCCGACGCCGATCCCCGCGGCTGGCAGCAGGTCTCCCGCCGCGCCCCCACCCCCGACGAGCTGGAGGCCCTCTCTTTCGGCTGGAGCGTGGTCAAGCACGTCAAGTCCAACGCCATCGTCTTTGCCCGGCGCGAGGTCACGGTGGGCATCGGCATGGGCCAGACCAACCGGGTGGACTCGGTGCGCATCGCCGCCCAGCGCGCCGGGGAGAAGGCGCGCGGGGCGGTGATGGCCTCCGACGCCTTCTTCCCCTTCCCCGACGGGGTGGAGGAAGGGGCCCGGGCCGGGATCACCGCCATCGCCCAGCCGGGCGGCTCCGTACGCGACGACGAGGTGATCGCCGCGGCGGACCGGCTGGGCCTCGCCATGGTCTTCACCGGCGTCCGCCACTTCCGGCACTGAGATGACCCGCGTCGTCGTCATCGGGAGCGGGGCGCGGGAGCACGCGCTGGTGCGGGCGCTGCGGCGGGGAGGCGGGGCGCGGGAGATCGTCGCCATTCCCGGAAACCCCGGGATCGCCCGGGAGGCCCGCTGCGTTCCCCCGCAGCCCTCGCCGGGGGAGGCGGCGCTGGCGGAGTCGCCCGACCTGGTGGTGGTGGGTCCGGAAGCGCCGCTGGCGGAGGGGCTGGCGGATCTGATGGCGCAGAGGGGCGTGCCCTGCTTCGGCCCGCTGCAGGCCGCCGCCCGCATCGAGTCCAGCAAGGCCTTCGCCAAGGAGGTGATGCTGGCGGCGGGCGTCCCCACGCCCCAGGCGGCGGTGTTCGAGGAGGCAGCGGCGGCGCGCGAGCACGCCCGGGCCGCGGGCCCCTGCGTGGTGAAGCTCGACGGCCTGGCCGCGGGCAAGGGCGTGATCGTGGCGGACGACGGCGCGCAGGCGGCCGCGGCGGTGGACGAGCTGTGGAAGCCCGGCTCGAGGCTCTTGATCGAGGAGCGGCTGGAAGGGAAGGAGGTCTCCATCATCGGCCTCTGCGACGGCCAGGCGGTGGTGCCGCTGCCTCCGGCCCGGGACCACAAGCGCCTGCTGGACGGCGACCGGGGCCCGAACACCGGCGGGATGGGAGCGGTCTGCCCGCCCGCCGACGCCACGGAGGAATTGGTCGACCGCACCGTCCGCGAGATCCTCCTCCCCACCGCCCGCGAGCTGGCGCGGAGGGGGACGCCGTTCGTGGGCGCGCTCTACGCCGGGCTGATGCTGACGGCGCAGGGGCCGCGGGTGCTGGAGTTCAACTGCCGCCTGGGAGACCCGGAGGCGCAGGCCATCCTGCTGCGCCTGCGCAGCGATCCCTTGCCGCTCTTCTTCGCGGCAGCGGAGGGGCGGCTGGCGGGACAGAAGCCGGTTTGGGATTCCCGCACGGCCGTGGCCGTGGTGCTGGCGGCGCATGGCTACCCGCAGGCGCCGCGGGCGATGGACGAGATCCACGGCCTCGCAGCCCTGGCGGGCGAGGAAGGCGACGACCTCTGGGTGCTGCACGCCGGCACGCGGCTGCGGGCGGGAAAGCTGGTCACCGGCGGAGGGCGGGTGCTCACCGTGGCCGCCCTGGGCTCCGGCCCGGCGCAGGCCCGGGCCCGCGCCTACGGGGCGGCAACGCGGATCTCCTTCCCCGGCATGCAGAGCCGATCCGACATCGCTGCCGCGGAGATCTAGGCTCTGCGGGGACGGCAAAAAGCGGGAGGGCAGCTCGACCGCCTTCTGCTGGTCGAGCTCTTGCGCCTCTTCCTCGCCACCATCGGGGGGATCGTCCTCATCTACCTGGTGATCGACTTCGCCGACCGGGCCCACACCTATACCGGCCGCGCCTGGGGACTGGCCGCCGCGGAGCTGTACGCGAACAAGGCCGCGGTGGTGGCGTACCAGCTCGCCCCGGCCGCGCTGATCATCGCCGCCGCCCTGGTGATCACCCTGCTTTCGCGCCGCGGCGAGCTGACGGCCCTCTTCTCCCTGGGCGTGCGCCCGCTGCGCCTGCTGGCCCCGGTGGCGGCGTTCTCCGCCCTGCTCGGGCTGGGCCTCTTCTGGCTGGGGGAGAAGGTGGTGGTGGGCGCGGACGCGCGGGCGGAGGAGATCCAGGTGAAGCGGTTCAACCGCTGGGGCGACTGGGCCACCTACCACGCCGGCTCCAGCTGGCTGCGGGGGAAGGAAGGGCGGATCTTCCACCTCGGCCCCGAGCGCAACGGGGGTTGGGAGCCGGCCACGGTCCTGGAGATCGCGCCGCCCTTTCGCCTCTCCCGCCGCATCGACGCCCGGCGCATCGAGCCCGCCGGGCCCGGCAAGTGGCGCCTGCTGGAGGCGGTGGAGACGCGCTACGAGCTCTACGGCGGCCCCGGCGGGGTGATCTCCGAGCGGCGCGTGGAAGCGCTGGTGGAGCGCTTCCCGGAGAGCCCGTCCGACCTGGAGCTGCGCAGCGGGCGTCCCCGCCAGCTCCCCTGGCGCCAGCTTCGCGAGCAGCTGCGGCGGCGGGAGAACGCCGGCCAGCAGGCCCGGGAGTACGAGGTGGCCCTGGCGGAGCGGGCGGCGGCGCCGGTCCAGACCATCCCCGCGGCCCTGGCCGCCGCCGGTCTCACGCTCCTCTTGCAGCGCCCGCGCCGGCGCATGCCGCTGGCCGGCGCGGTGGCCCTGGGCATGGGCCTCTCGGTGCTGCTCTGGGCGGCGTCGGTGATCGCCCACGCCCTGGCCATGTCCGGCGCGGTGGAGCCCTGGGCCTCGGCGGCGATTCCGGGGCTGCTGGCCGCGGCCATCGCCGCGGCGGTGCTGGCCAAGGGGTGACCGCCGGCCGGGCCACGCGGTCGTCCTCCTTGGCTTCACGGGGCTTTTCTGGCAGAACCCGCGCCGTCGAAGGAGCAGCGATGAAGGGCATCATCCTCGCCGGCGGGACCGGCTCCCGGCTGTTCCCGCTCACCAAGGTGACCAACAAGCACCTCCTCCCCGTGGGGAGGGAGCCGATGATCTTCCATCCCGTGCGCAAGCTCACCGAGGCCGGGATCGAGGAGATCCTCGTCGTCACCGGCGTCGAGCACATGGGCGACGTGGTCACGCTGCTCGGCTCCGGCAAGGACTTCGCCTGCCGCTTCACCTACAAGGTGCAGGACGAGGCGGGAGGCATCGCCCAGGCACTGGGCCTGGCGGAGAACTTCGCCGGCCAGGAGCTGGTCTGCGTGATCCTGGGCGACAACATCTTCCAGGATCCCATCGCCGGGCACGTCAAGGCTTTCGCCGCCCAGGGCAAGGGAGCGCGCCTGCTCCTCAAGCAGGTGCACGACCCGCAGCGCTACGGCGTGGCCGAGGTGGAGGGGGAGCGGGTGGTGAGGATCGTGGAGAAGCCGAAGAAGCCGAAGAGCGACCTGGCGGTGGTGGGGGTCTACTTCTACGACTCCCAGGTCTTCGAGGTCATCCGCACCCTCAAGCCCAGCGCCCGCGGGGAGCTGGAGATCACCGACGTGAACAACCATTACCTGAAAGCCGGGACCCTGCGCTGCGACCGC
>DATKAG010000486.1:0-7186 GCA_035498355.1 Myxococcales bacterium
GGCGCTGCAGGGCGCGGAGATGAAGGTGGTGGGTCAGTCCGTCCTGCACGTCAAGGTCGGGGCGAACCTGGTCCCCACCCTGGCGCAGAGCTTCGCCATCACCGCGTTGCTCATCTTTCTCGTCTTCCTGGTCATCTTCCGCAGCGCCACCGCCCGGCTGCTGGCGATGATCCCTTCGCTCTTCGCCATCCTCGCCACCTTCCTGGGCATGCGGATCTTCGGGAGCTCCCTGAACGTGGCGACGATCCTCATCGCCACCACCATCCTGGGGACCACCGAGACCGACCAGATCCACTTCTTCCACCACCTGCACGAGCGCGACGGCGCGCCCCTGGCGGAAGCGCTGCGCCATGCCCTGCGGGTGTCGGGGCGAGCGATCGTGTTCGCCACCTTCATCAATGCGGCGGGCTTTCTGGCCCTGGCGCTCTCCAGCTTTCCCCCGCTGCGGCAGTTCGGGCTGGTGACCTGCGCGGCGTTCTTGCTGGCCCTGGTCGCGGACTTCACCGCGCTCCCGGCGGGGTTGTGGATGATCGAGCGGAGGAGGAGTGCGTCGCGGAAGGCGCAGGTCCCGGGGCGCTGAGGCCGGACAGGGGGCGGCGCGCTGCACGTCGTTCAATCCCTGCACGGCGAAAGAATCGGGCAGAGATCGATCCCGGAGGCCCCTGTGGCGAAAGCGGGGCGACCGTTCCGGCGCGGGGTTCGCTATGATCCGGGCCCCCCGTGCCGCACATTCGCACCCTGCTCTCCTCCGCCCGGATCAAGATGGCCCGCCGCCTCGCCGCGCTGGCGCCGGGGGAGTGGCCCCCGCGCCTCACGGGGCGCGGGATCGAGATCGGCGCCCACGACCGCCCCCTCCCCGGGATCCAGCCCTTCTACGTCGACCGCTTCCGGGAGTTCGCCGGCTCGAAGTGCCCCGCGCACGTGCTGGCGGACGCGGCCCGGCTGCCCTTCCGCGACGGGTCACTGGACTACGTGGCCTGCTCGCACGTGCTCGAGCATTTGGCCGACCCGGCGGGCGCGATCGTCGAATGGTGCCGGGCACTGAAGCCAGGGGGCATCCTCTACATGGTCGTGCCGGATCGCCGGCTCACCTTCGACCGCGGGAGGGCGCGGACATCCATTGCCCACCTCCTGCAGGACTTCGATCGGGGAACCACCGATTCCGATCCCACCCACATCGACGAGTACTTCGACCGCGTAGACGTTCGCGAGCTGGACCCCTCGCTCCGCCCTGGCCAGGAAGAGCGGTTCCGCGAGGAGCACCGGGCGGCGCACCACCAGGCCGCGCGGGAGGGGAAGCAGCTGAACATCCACTTCCACGTCTTCGAGAGCGAGGACGTGCTCGCGCTCCTGCGGGCGCTGGCGGCCCACCCCAGGGCGCGGCTGCGGTACGAGATCCTGGACGTGCGGAAGTTCTTCCCGCCCGACGCCCAGAACGGCTTTTTGGTCGCGCTGCGGCGCCTTAGAACATGAACCGTCTGAGCGACACGTTGAGCAGGATCCCGATCCCCAGCATGTCCGCCACCACGCTGCTGCCGCCCCAGCTGAACAAGGGCAGGGGCACGCCGACCACCGGGAGCAGGCCGGTCACCATGCCCATGTTGATGAAGGCGTGCCAGAAGAAGAGCGCGGCCACGCCCAGGGCGAGGAAGCTGCCGAACTTGTCGCGGGCGTTGGCGGCCACGTCCAGCGCCGCCAGCACCAGGAACGCGTAGAGGGCGATGAGGATCACCCCGCCCAGAAAGCCGTGCTCCTCCGCCCAGACCGAGAAGATGAAGTCCGTGTGCTGCTCGGGCAGGAAGGCCAGCTGGTTCTGCGTCCCTTCGCCCCACCCCTTCCCGCTCCACTGCCCGCTGCCCACCGCGATCACGCTCTGGATGGCGTGGTACCCCGCCCCCTTGGCGTACGCCTCCGGGTTGAGGAAGGTGAGCACCCGCTGCTTCTGGTAGTCCTTGAGGAAGCGGTTCCAGGCGAAGACCGCGCCGCCCACGCCGCAGGCGAGCAGGATCACCAGGTCGCGCCACTTCACCTTGGCGAACATCACCATGGTCATGGCGATGGCGAAGGTGACCAGGGCGGTGCCCAGGTCGGGCTGCTTCATCACCAGCGCCACCGGCACCAGGATCAGGGCGAAGGGCCGGAGCAGGTCGAGGATCCCGTACTGCCCCTTGCGCACTCCCGTCTCGTCCCGGGCGAACCAGCGCGCCAGCACCACGATCACCGCCAGCTTGACGAACTCGCTGGGCTGGATCTGCATCGATCCGAACTGCAGCCAGCGCCGCGCTCCCAGCACCCGCCTGCCGAAGAAGGCCACCCCGCCCAGCAGGCCGATGGCGGCGAAGTACCCGGGCCAGGCCATGGTCTGCAGCCAGCGGTAGTCGGCCAGCAGCAGCACCGCCACCAGGGCCGCGCCCACCAGCATCGAGCGGAACTGCACCAGCGCCATCACGATGGGCGCGTTCTTGGTGGCCGAGGCCAGGTTCCACACCCCCAGCGAGCAGATGATCAGGGTGCAGAGCACCAGCGGCCAGTGCAGGTTGTCGAGCTTCTTCTCCGTGACGCCCAGGGCCATGTTCAGCGCACCATCGAGCTGGTTGCCACCGAGGACGCCGCCGTCCCCGGGGTGGCCTCTTCCCGCTTGATGCGGGCCCAGGCCGAGATGATCTTCGCCGCCGCCGGGGCCGCCGCCTCGGCGCCCCAGCCCCCGTGCTCGTTCAGCACCACCACCACGATCTCCGGGTCGGCGGCGGGCGCGAAGGAAGCGAACCAGGCGTGGTCGCGGCTGAAGTACGCCTGCGAGGTGGGGTCGAGCTTCTGCTTCTGCCCCAGCTTCATCACCTGGGCGGTGCCGGTCTTGCCGGCGAACTCCAGGTCCGGCAGCCGGGAGCGGTACGCCGTCCCCCCGGGCTCGTTGACCACCGCCACCAGGCCAGAGCGCACCGCCTGCAGCGAGGAGTCCTTCAGCCCCAGCTTGCGCGCGATCTCCGGGTGGAACTCGCGCAGCACCTTGCCGTCCGGGGACTCGATGCGGCGGACGATCTGCGGCACCAGGATGTCTCCCCCGTTGGCGATGGCCGCGTACGCCACCGCCTGCTGCAGCGGGGTGACGTTGATCTCCCCCTGCCCGATGGCGGAGTTGATGGCGTGCGCCCGCGCGCTCCCGCTCTCCGGGGTGATGGTCTTCGAGTCGGGGATGATGCCGGTGATCTCCCGCCCCAGGTCCAGCCCGGTGGGCTGCCCGTAGCCGAAGCGCCGGGCCATCTCCGCGATGGCGTCCAGCCCCACCCGGTCGCCCAGCGTGTAGTAGTAGACGTCGCAGGACTGGGAGAGCGCGTGCTTCAGGTCCAGGGCCCCGTGGCCCGCGGGCTTGTCGCAGCGCCAGCGGTGGTTGCCCATGGTGTAGCCGCCGCCGCAGAAGAGCGTGCTGGAGGGGGTGATGGCCCCGCTCTCCAGCCCGACGAAGGAGATGATGGACTTGAACGTCGACCCGGGGTGGTAGTTCTCGTTCATCACCCGGTTGAGCATGGGCTTGAGCGGGTCGTCGAAGATGGTCTTCAGCTCCTGGCGGCTGATGCGCCCCGACATCTTGTTCGAGTCGAACGAGGGCCGGGAGACCATGGCGAGGATGAACCCCGTCTTCGCCTCCATCACCACCACCGCCCCCGCCCGCCCCGGGAAGGCCAGGTCCGCCGCCCGCTGCAGCTTCTCGTCCACCGAGAGCACCAGGTTGTTGCCCGGGGTGGCCGGCACCAGGCGCTCGCTCTCCGGGATCAGCGCCTCCTGGGTGTCCTTGTCCAGCTCGCGGCCCTTGGCGTCCACCGCGATGTTCTGCTTGCCGTCCGCCCCCCGCAGCTCCCGCTCCCAGCGCCGCTCCAGCCCGCGCCGCCCGATGGTCTGCCCCCGCCGGTACTCGGGGTGGTCGTCCAGCTCGTCCGGGGTCACCTCGCTCATGTACCCGAGCACGTGCCCCAGGCTGACCGGCGCGTGGTACGAGCGGTGCGGGGTGGGGATGAGGTTGACGCAGCTCATCTCGCTCTTGTGCGCCTCCAGCACGTCCACCTGATCGCGAGGGATGTCCAGCATCACCAGGAAGGGCTTGAAGCGCTCCAGCCTGTCCTTGCTGAACCAGCTCTTCTGGTAGTCGGTCTTGATCCGGTCCACGTCCTCCTGCGTGAGGCGCAGGTACGCGGCCAGCTTCTCCAGCACCTCGTCGCGTTCCTTTCCCTTGCAGAAGGCCGGGGTGAGGAAGACGTCGAAGGAGGGCCGGTTGTCCACCAGGGTCCGGCCCTTGCCGTCCTTGATCACCCCCCGGTCGGCGGGGACGAAGAGCGACTTGCGGAAGTTGGCGATGGACTGCACCACGTACACTTCGCCGCGCAGGATCTGCAGCTGGTAGAGGCGCACCACCAGCACCAGCATGGCGCAGACCACGATCAGGGCGCCCATGGCGGTGCGCGGCCGGATCTCGCGGATGTCGTCGGCGTCCCGCCGGACCAGCATCAGCGCAGCCCTCCCGGCGCCTCTTCACCGTGGAGGAAGTTCGCGTCCACCCGGCGGAGGACGGCGAACACCAGCGGGGCGGCGAGCGCGGTCCCGAACGCGGACCAGATCATGGGCGTGAGCTCCAGGTGGAATCCCGCCCCGGTGAAGGAGCCGAAGATCAGGGTGGCCAGAAGCGAGTGCCCCAGGCTGGCCCCGAAGGCCACCGCCGCCGACTGGATGCCGCCCTCGGTGCGCAAGGCGGCGCCGGCCGTCCGCACCACCACGAAGGTGAGGACGGCGAGGAAGGTGTAGAGAAACGCCGGGGTCGCCGAGGTCAGGTCCGAGAGATAACCGGCCGCCGCCGAGAGCGCAGCGCCCTGCATCACGTCGTCGCGCAGCGCCAGGTAGAGGACCACCACCAGGAGCAGATCCGGGCGCGCCGCCCTCAGGTGCAACAGGTGCGGGATCACCGACTCGAGGATGGCCAGGGCCAGGGCCACGAGCAGGACCAGGGCGATGCGCAGCTTCACGGCTCGCCCCCCGGCCGGGCCGTGGCCACCCCGTGCTCCTCGGCGGGCGGAGGGACGAAGTCCATCACCACCCCCACCTCGTCCAGGCGGGAGAAGTCCACCGCCGGGATCACCTCGGCGTCGAGGAAGAGGCCGTGCGGTTTCTTCACCACGTTCACCGCCCGGCCCACCCGCATCCCCTGGGGAAAGAAGCCGGGGCCGCCGGCGGTGACCAGCACGTCGCCCTCCTGCAGGTCGTCGGTGCGCAGGGCGTAGGTGAGCTTGCAGCGGGCGATGTCGCCGGTGCCCTTCACCGTGCTCCGGCTGCGGGTGCGCTGGGAGATGGCCGGGACGGCGCTGAGCGGACTGACGATGAGCTGCACGTCGGCGTAGCTGCCGGTGAGCTGGGAGACGATGCCCACCACCCCGTCCGGCGCGACCACCGGGGCACCCTTGACCACCCCGTCGTCCGATCCCCGGGCGATGCGCAGGGTATGCGAGTGCGGCGAGGCGCCCACCGCCACCACCCGGGCGATCATCACCCGCGTGCCCGCCTCCTTGTCCACGAAGTCGAGCAGGCGCCGCAGGCGGTCGTTCTCCAGCCGCAGCTCGGCCGCCTGCTGGTCGAGCTGGCGGGCCTTGAGGTTCTCCCGCCGGAGCTGGAGGTTCTCCTCGCGCACCCCCCGCAAGGCCGCGTACCCCGTCCAGGCGTCCGCCAGGCCGAACGCCGCCAGGGTGATGGTCTTCTCCACCGGGGCGATGACGAAGATCACCGCCCGGTCCAGCGCGCTCAAGTCCCTGCCTTTCTTCGCTTTCACGAAGAAGATCGCGAAAGGGACCGCCAGCAGGGCGATCACGAAGATCGGCTCGCGAAAGCGCTTGAAAATGGAGTGCACGCAGGCTCACAACCCGGGGGGGAGGGCCCTCCTTCCCGGGTTTTCCCCTTGCATCTGTCGCCCGGCTTCTCTAGGGTGTCAAGCTTTCCAAGCAGCCGTGCGCACGGCGGTTTTGACCCGCCGCGACACCCACAGCGAGGAGTGGCAGCCCGATGCTCGACGTGATGCGCTCGAATGCGAAGTCCTCGCTGATCGTGCTCATCTTCGGAGCGATCATCGTCACCTTCATCTTCTCCTTCGGCCGCGGCTCGTCCGGCTTCCGCACCCGCACCCCGGAGACCTGGGCGGCGAAGGTGAACGGCGAATTGGTCACCGCCAGCGACTTCGTCCAGGCCTACTCCAACCGCTTCCGGCAGATGTCCCAGATGCGCGGCGGCAAGTACACCACCGACAATGCCAAGCAGGACAACCTCAAGGCGGAGACGCTGCGCGGACTGATCGACCAGGAGCTGATCGCCCAGCAGGCCGACGACCTCGGGATCCGGGTGAGCGACGTGGAGGTGGCCGACGCCATCGCCAAGAGCCCCCAGTTCCAGCAGGAGGGGAAGTTCGACTTCGACTACTACAAGCGCCTGGTGGAGAACGGGTACGGGATGAGCATCACCCGCTTCGAGGAGGCGTACCGGCGCGACCTGTTGCGGGGCAAGGTGGTGCAGGCGGCCATCGCCGGCGCCAACGTCTCCGACGACGAGGTGAAGGCGGCCTGGACGGCGCAGCGCGAGGGCGCGGCCATCACCTGGGTGCGCTTCAACCCGTTCATGTTCCGCGACCGGGCGGCCGCCACCGACGCCGAGGTGGAGGAGTACGCCAAGGCGCACGCCGACGAGATCGCCAAGCGCTACGAGGAGGAGAAGGCCACCCGCTGGACGCAGCCACCGGCGGTGAAGGTGCGGGCCATCACCATCCCCGTCCCTCCCACCGCCACCGGCGACCAGGAGAAGGCGGCGCGGGCGAAGATCGACCAGGCGCTCGCCGAGGTGAAGGGCGGCAAGGACTTCGCCGAGGTGGCCAAGGAGCGCAGCGAGGACCCGGCCACCAAGGGGAACGGCGGGGACCTGGGGTTCGTGGCCCGCGGGCAGTCGCCCTACGGCAAGACGCTGGAGGACCAGGCGCAGAAGCTCAAGGCGGGGCAGACCAGCGAGGTGTTCAAGGACCGCTCCGGCTTCCACGTCATCCAGGCGGAGGAGGAGCGGCCCGGCCGCCAGCAGCCGCTGGACGAGGTGCGCAAGCAGATCGCCGGCGATCTCTTGAAGAACGACAAGGCAAGGCAACTGGCCCAGGCGAAGGCAGACGAGACGC
>DATKAG010000487.1:0-3353 GCA_035498355.1 Myxococcales bacterium
GACGTGACCCGGCTGGTGCGCTTCGACGAGCTGAAGAACGATCTGGTGGCCACCGTGGCCCACGAGTTCCGCACTCCTTTGACCTCGCTGCGCATGGCCATCCACATCCTCCTCGAGGGCACGGTGGGGCCCATCGGGGACAAGCAGGCAGATCTATTGGCCGCAGCCCGGGAGGACTGCGAGCGGCTGCAGGACATCGTCGACGACCTGCTGGACCTCTCCCGCATCCAGGCGGGCAAGGTGGAGGTCCAGCCGGCGCCCATCTCCGCCAAGTCCCTGGTGGACAACGCCCTGGCGAGCCGCTCCGCCGCCGCGGCCGCCGCGAAGGTCCGCCTGGCCGCCGACATCGGCGAGCCCGTCCTCCCCGTGCTGGCCGACGCCGAGCGCATCGCCCTGGTCCTCGACAACCTGATCGGCAACGCCCTGCGCCACGGCCCCCCGGGGAGCGAGGTGATGGTGCGCGCCTCGCCGGAGCAGGACTCCGTGCGCTTCGAGGTGTCCGACCAGGGAGAGGGCATCGCCCCCGAATACCGCCAGCGGATCTTCGAGAAGTTCTTCCGCATCCCGGGCACCAAGGGCGAGGGCGTGGGCCTCGGCCTCTACCTCTCCCGCGAGATCGTCCTCGCCCACGGGGGCGAGATGGGAGTGGAGAGCGAGGTGGGGAAGGGCAGCCGCTTCTGGTTCACCTTGCCGGTGCCGGGGCGGTCTACGCAGGCGGACGCGGCGTAGAAGCTGAAGGTGGGGATCGCGATGGAGATTCCCCGAAACCGGGGAGCCATGAGGACGCGAAGGGAGTATGGTCCGTCGCCATGGCTGCGGGAACCGTCGCTCCACTCGACGAGTTGCGGCTGCTCGTCGTGATCGACAACGAGAGCGATACGCTCTCGAGCGTCGACCAGGGAGTTCCGCAGGTCCCGGAGGTCGTCGGGCTCCTGGGCCGCTTGCCCACCTCGCGGGAATACGACGGACACCCGGGCAAGGTGGTGTTCGATCAGCTCTGTTGCGCGTGCCATGGCTTCTCCGTTCTCGCCACCGGACGCCACGGCGATCGTCAGCACAGCCTCCTCTTCGACGTGGGGCCGGACGCGTCGGTGTGGAAGGACAACGCCGCCCGGCTTGGCATCGACCTCTCGGCGATCGAGGGCATCTTCCTCTCCCACTGGCACTTCGATCACAGCGGGGCTCTCCCGCAAGTCATCGGCGCGATCGCGGCAGCCCGGCGGCAACGGGGGCTGCCGCGTCCGTTCGTCGACGTGCACCCTGACAGGCCTGACCAGCGCGGAATCCTGCTTCCGGGAGGGCCGATGATCCTCTTGCCGGAAGAGCCGCGTTTCGAGCAACTCGAAGCGGCCGGCGCAGAGGTCAACCGGCACGCCGATGACCACTCGCTGCTGGAAGGCTTCTTCTTCGCCAGCGGCCGCATCGACCGCGTGACCTCGTACGAAACCGGCCTGGCGGGTCATCACAGCTTTCGCGGCGCGCGCGGGGAGCTCGATCCCTTGATCCTGGACGAACGGCTCGTGGCGGCCCTCGTGCGCGGGCGCGGCGTCACCGTCCTGTCGGCCTGCTCGCATGCGGGCGTGGTGAACGCCTGCTTGCAGGCGCAGCGGCGGTTCCCCGCCAGCCCGGTCGATCTGGTGCTCGGCGGATATCACCTGAGCGGCAAGGCGATGGAAGCGCGCATCGAGCCCACCATTGCCGACCTGAAGGAGCGGGTGCGTCCGCGCATCGTCGCTCCGGGGCACTGCACGGGCTGGCGGGCGAAGGCGGCGCTCGCGCGTGCATTCGCACCGGGGAACTACGGCCCGAGCGCCGTGGGCTCGAGTTACGTGCTCAAGGCCGCCTGAAGAACCTCAGCGCTCACCCGGCGCAAGGGCAACCTCGGCTGCTGCGGTCGGTCAGCGCGGATCACGTTCGCGAGGTAGAGGCAGCCCGGAACCCGCTGCCGGCGCAGAACCGATGGACAGGACGCCGCCAGCGAGCAGCAGATGGCCGCAACAGCCGCGGCAAGCCACGGGGATCGGGCTCGATTGTTCAGCTGGACGCCACTTCGTCGTCGCGCAGCGGCCACAGGCTACCCACCACCGCCTGCGCACCGGCCTGGAAGAAGGAGCGCGCCAGCGGTTCGCGCCCGGCGATCTCCGCCCAGCCCTCGCATCCGGCTTTGGTCGATGCCCGACGACATCGCCCTCCATCGCTGCCGCTCGCGCGGCAGGATTCCCAGCAGGGCAATTGAAAAGGGCAGACCTCGATCCGCGCCGGTTCAGGGCTCGCCGCGTTCGCGGCTTCGGGGTCCAGGTTCGGGTCCAGGTCCAGGGCAGCGATCAGGTTGATGAGCCCAGGTCCTTCACTCCCCTTCGTACTTCTTCCGCTTGCGCCACAGCGTCGAGGCGTCCACGCCCAGGAGGTGAGCGGCCTCTTCCTGGGTGCGGCTCCGGGCCAGCACCCGGAGGATGTGCTCGCGCTCCACCTGCTCCACGGTGAAGTCGCCGCCCAGCTGCGGGACCGAGGTGGTGGTCTGGGCGATGCGCTCCGGGAACGCCTGGGGCTGCAGCACCTGGGCGGGGGAGAGGATCACCGCCCGCTCGATGGCGTTGCGCAGCTCGCGGACGTTGCCCGGCCAGGCGTAGGCGAGGAAGGCCTTCTCCGCCTCGGGCGAGAGCTGCGGAGGGGTGCGGCGGGCCGCGCGGGCGAAGAAGGCGAGGAAGGAGCGGGCCAGGGGGAGGATCTCCTCCCGTCGCTCGCGCAGCGGGGGCACCGTCACCTCCACCACGTTCAGGCGGAAGAGCAGGTCCTCGCGGAACTGCCCCGCGCGGACCGCCTCGTCGAGGTTGCGGTTGGTGGCCGCCACGATGCGCACGTCGGCCACCCGGGTCCTGGTCTCCCCCACGCGCTCGAACTGCTTGTCCTGCAGGAAGCGCAGGAGCTTCGCCTGGATGGAGGGCGGCAACTCCCCCACCTCATCGAGGAAGAGCGTCCCCCCCTCCGCCGCCTCCACCCGCCCGGGCTGGTCGCGGACGGCGCCGGTGAAGGCGCCCTTGACGTGGCCGAACATCTCGCTGGCCAGGAGTTCCTCGCTCAGCGCAGGGCAGTTCACGACCGCGAAGGGCCGGCCGCGGCGGGGACTCTGCTGGTGCAGGGCGCGCGCCAGCACCGTCTTGCCGGTGCCGCTCTCCCCGCGCAGGAGCACGGGGACGTCGTGGGCGGCGGTGCGGGCGATCACGTCCTGCACCGAGCGCATGGCGGCGCTGCTCGCCTCCAGGCTCACTTCCGGCGCCGCGTCGGCCAGCCGCGTCTCCAGATCTGCCACCCGCCGCGACATCTCGATCCGGGAGCGCGCCTGCTCCACCGCC
>DATKAG010000488.1:0-2234 GCA_035498355.1 Myxococcales bacterium
CCCGTGCGCCAGCACCACCGGGTGGCGCAAGCGGGGGGCGCGGCGGGCCGGGAGGCGCTTGCGCAGCCGCGCCCGGCGCGCCCAGGCCCAGAGGAGGAGCAGCAGCGCGGCGCCGGCGAGCGCCGCGGCGGTGAGGGCGAGCGGGGACATGCCGCCGCAGCTATCGCATACCTCCGGCCTGGAGGGCGGCGCGCCGGGCCATGTGCCTCTCGAACCAGCGCGAAGAGAGGCTGGCGACGCGGCGGGCGGCCCGCCCTTCCAGCGTCGGCTTGAGGTGGCCGGCGGCGATCACCAGGCGCTTCTCGCAGCGCAGCTCGGCGAGGGCGGCCCGGTTGGCGACCAGAAGCTCGGTGCCGCGCGAGCCCGCGATCAGCAGGGTGGGGACGGCGATGCGGCCCAGCACCCGGTCGACCAGGTCGGTGCGCGCGTTGCAGCCCACCACCGCGGCAAGCTGCGGATGGGTCTCCGAGGCCACCACCAGGGCCGCCGCCCCCACGGTATCCACCCCCAGCAGCCCGATGGACAGCCGGCCCAGCTTCGGCTGGGCGGCGGCCCAGTGGAGGGCGGCGGAGATGCGGTCGGCGATGAGCGAGACGTCGCTCCGCAGCCAGCCGGTCGAGGCGTTGAGCAGGGCCTCGTTGTGGGTGCTGACGGTGAAGAGCAGCCAGGCGAACCCTCTCTTGCCGAGGATCTTCGCCATGGCCGCATAAGCCTCCGCCGCGGGACCCCCTTGCTCGAGCTTCGCGATCAGCGCCAGGCCGACGGGCGAGGGAGGGAGGAAGAGTTGGCCGAGCAGGGGCGTGCCGTCCACGGGCACGAGTACCGATGGATCCCCTGCTTCCTGGGTCGCTGGATCGGTCATGGTGTGGCCTCCTCTCCGGCAATCAGGCAGCAACACCGGTGCCATCGACCTTCTGCGGGTTTCGCGCGGCCCCGTCTGCAAAGGCTGCGCGCCCTGCCCTGCGTGTGGCAGGCCAGGCGGCGCCGGAAATCGGTTCCTGGCTGGCCGCAGGAGGGTGGTTTCGTACAACTGCTTGAAATCAGGTCTGGTTGGCCACTTGGCGGTTCACCCGGTTGAACTGGGCCGCGGCAAATTGGCCGTTTGCGGTTGGTTCCGCTTCATCCGGTCGAACCGGATGAACCGAGCGCCGTGAGAACGAGCCAGACAGCGGCGGGAAGCAGGGCGTTGTCGGTGCCTTCCGGTGCGAGGGCCTCGGCGAGGGCGGCCGCGGCGCCTCCTGCGACCAGCGGCAGCGCCGCGAGCGGCGCGCCGAAGCGGAGCATCGCCAACGCGATGCCCAGGACCGAGAAGAGCGCCACCGCCGCTGTGCCCTCGAGGCTCTTGCGCTTGGCGCCCGGCGGGGAAAACCAGTGCCGCCCGCAGCGGCGGCCGACCAGGCCTCCCAGCCCGTCGCCCAGGGCCAGCGCCAGCAGCGCGGCGGCCGCCGGCAGCGGGGAGACGGCGAAGCCGAGCGCGGTGCAGGCCGCCACGCTCAGGGCATAGAGCCGGACCCCGCTCCAGCGCTCCGTGGCGCTGGAGATGCTGTCGCGGAACCGTCCCAGGACGCCGGCCCTCGAAGCCAGAGGCGGGACGGCGAAGGTGGCGGCGGCCCCCGCGACGCCCAGGCCGACGGGTGCCAGGGCGCTTCCCCAGAGCGGCCACCCCAAAGCCCAGGCGCCGGCGCCGACGTGGATCAGATCGCGCAGGTACGTCGCATCGACGCCCGACTTCCGGGCGGCGACGCAGAAGGCCGCGGCCCCGGCGAGAAGGCCCACCCACCCCGCGATCAGGACGAGATCCGTCATCTTTCGTTGGAGCATAGCCCGACCGGCTCGCGCCGCTTCCCAGGCTGCCGTCCCCGGCCTGCGCCTCCGGCGCAGGCGCGATCAACCCGCGCGCAGCGCCAGCCAGGCCTTGCGGCGCGAGGACTCCTCCCGCTCGTCCTCCTCCAGCGCCGCGGCGATCTCCTTCAGCTCCCCCCGGATCCGCGGGAGAACCGCGCGGTCCAGCGCGTTCACCCGGCGCAGCGTGCGCAAGGTGGCCCGCTTCAGCGCCGCCACCGCAGCCTCGTGCGAGGCGAGCGCGACCAGGGCGGAGAGCGCCTCGGGAAAGGCGGCCGCTGCCGTGTCCAGGGAGGCGCTGCTGCCGCCCGTGCCGTAGGCGGCGCGGAAAGGGCGGGGCTTCGCCGCCAGGAACGGGAGGCGGACGCCGGCCAGCCTCTCCCATCCCCACT
>DATKAG010000489.1:0-13988 GCA_035498355.1 Myxococcales bacterium
TGGCGGGCCTGCTCATCGCCTTCGGCCTGGTGCGCTGGCTGGGCCGGCGCGCGGCCGAGGTGCTCGCCCGCAGGGCGGCGGCGACCGGGCGCCCTTCCTGAGTCAGCGCGATCGGGCGAGGGCGATGTCCAGGTTGCGCCGGACCTCCACCGACTCCGGCGCGATCTGGAGCGCCTTGCGGAACTCCTCGATGGCCTCGGCCAGGCGGCCGGAGCGCGCGAGGAGGATCCCCAGGTTGTTGTGCGCCTGGAGCCAGTCCGGCCGCAGCGCCACCGCCTGCCGCAGGTGGACGAGGGCCGCCTGCTCCGCGCCGGTCTGGATCTGCGCCATCGCCAGGTTGTAGTGGATGCCCGCGTTGCCCCCGTCGGCCTCCAGGGCCTTCCGGTACTGCTCGATGGCCTCGTCGATCTGCCCCTGGGCGGCGAGGGCGAAGCCCAGGTTGTTGCGCGCCTCCGCGTAGTCCGGGTCCAGCTCCAGGGCGCTGCGGTAATGGCGGATCGCCTCATCTGCGCGGCCCTGGCCGAAGAGGGCCAGGCCGGCGTTGTCGTGCGCCTCGGGGTACTTCGGTCGCAACTCGAGCGCGCGCTGCGCCAGGGGGAGCGCGCCTTCGGGATCGCCCTGCTCCAGGAGCACGCCGGAGAGGTTGTTCCAGGCCATCCAGCACTCCGGGTTGCCCCGGAGCGTGGCGCGGTAGAGGGTTTCCCGATCGGCATAGAGATGGCTCTGCTTCCAGGTGAGGGCGGCGAGGACGGCCAGGAGCGCCACGCAGAGGGCCTGCCGGAGCTTCGGCGAAAAGGCGCCCGGGAGCAGGGTGGCCGCGCCCGCGGCGAAAAGGGCGATGATCCCCAGGCTCGCCAGGTACTGGAAGTGATCGGCCACGAAGGAGAAGAGGAAGGGATAGACGTCGAGGAAACCGAGGGCGGGGAAGAGGGTTCCGAGGAAGAAGAGCGTTCCCACCAGCGCGCCCGGCAGCCGCTTTCGCAAGGCCCAGAGGACGGCCAGCGCCGCCAGCGCCGCCGCGGGATGGAGGTATTGCCAGAAGGCGCTGCGGCTCACGCTCCAGCGGGGATAGATGAAGACCAGGTTCGCGGGCCAGGCCAGCTTGCCCAGGTAGAACCAGGCGGCGCGGCCGGCGATGAGGACCCGGTCGGCGGGCGTCAGGCTGGCGAAGGCGCCGCCTTCCGCCCCCACCAGGTGCCGCTCCACCCAGGCGGTGAAGAGGCCCGAGGCGATGCCCAGGGCGAAGAAGGGGAGCAGGGGGACCACGTCGCGGCGGAAGGCCGGCCGCCCTCGTCTCCACCAGTGCAAGAGGAGGAGGGCGGCGGGGAGGGTGGCCGTCACGCTCTTGCTGGCCAGCGCCAGGAGGAAGAGGAGGAGCGCCACCGCCCAGGAGCGGGCCTCCCGCCGCTCCTCGAAGCGCAAGTAGCAGAGCGCCGCGCCCAGGTAGAAGACGGCGGAGAGCGTGTTCTTCTGCTCGGTGATCCAGGCCACCGACTCCACCTGCACCGGATGGAGGGCGAAGATGGCCGCCGCCAGCCAGGCGCCGGGAACAGGGAGCCGGAGCAGGGCCAGGGCCGCCAGCGCCGCCGCCGCGCAGTGCAGGACAATGCTCACCAGGTGGTAGCCGGGGGTGGCATCGCCCCAGAGGCGCTGCTGCACCCAGAAGAAGCTGTGCACCAACGGGTAGTACTGCTGGGTGGCGCCCGGCTCGAACCAGATCCGCCAGAGCCCGTGCCAGGAGCGCAGGTCGGCGCGGGTCAGGTGGGCGGCGTCGTCCCAGAGCAGCCCGCCGTTCCAGGCCGGGGAATAGGCGAGGAGCACCGCCAGGAGCAGCGCGGCCGGCGGCAGCCACCGCCGGGCGCGGGACCAGAGCGGCGCCGCCTCCGCCGGCACGGGCTACTTCTTCTTCGCCTTGGCGACGAACTCGTCCTGGGCCTTCTTCATCTCCTCGGGGGAGAGGTCGGCGATGTGCTGGGCCAGCACCCACTGGTTGCCCCAGCGGTCATGCAGCTCGGCGATGCGATCGCCCCAGAACATGTCCGCCGGCGGCATCACCGGCTTGAGCCCGGCCCGCTCCGCCCGGTGGAAGGCCTTGTCCACGCCCGCCAGGTAGATCCAGAGGCGCGCCTGCCGCGGCGTCTGCGGCATTTCGGGGAAGACGTCGTTGCAGAAGATCATCGAGTCGCCGATGCGGACCGCGGCGTGCCAGACCCTCTTTCCGGTGGGGTCGGGAACGCGCAGCACTTCCTCGGCGCCCAGGGCGTGCTTCCAGGTCTCGATCGCCTCCGCGCACCCATCCACGGTGAGCGCCGGTGTCACGCTGTGCAGACCTTCGGGTATGGGCTTCGGCATTCGGCCTCCGGCAGGACGCCGCATCCTACCGCAGCAGCGGCCTGAATCACTCCTCGGCCGTCTCCGGATAGGCGCGCAGGGAGCGGGCCACCAGCCCCAGGCCGCCGGCGAACATCCCGAACATGAGCAGGGTGTTGAAGAGGCTGGCAGGCGCCCAGTGGATGGAGAGGCTCATGAGGACGGCGGCGAGGATGACGAGCAGGCCGCCCACGCTCAAGAACCAGCCCAGCTTGCTCTTGCCGTCGAAGAAGAGGACGCCGATGCCGATCAGCAGCGGCAGCATGGTGAGCCCGAAGCCCGCCTGCCGGTTCCAGCCCCAGAGGCCGAAGAAGTTGAAGGAGGACGTCACCGTCACCTGGTTGAGGATCAGGTACCCGCCCACCACCGTGAGCAGGAGGCCGAGGAAGAAGGTGGGCACCCCGCCCGGCGTGCCTCCGGCTCCGCGGCTCTTGCCGCCGCGGACCAGGGCCTTCACCTCCTCCACTTCCGCCTGACCGGCCTGCTTCTGCTCCAGCGTCGCCATGACGTCATCTTACGGCACCGGGCAAGTTTCACGGTGGCCCGATCATCATGTCCAGGCGCCAGCGGGCCCGGTCCAGCTCGTCCGGGGACAGCTCGTGATATAATGAATAGAGTGCGAGCACCTCGTGCGCCCGCTTGCGCAGCACGGGCGAGGGCCGCTGCGGGTTGCGCTTGCGCGGGGCGGGGAGCATGGCGGCGAGCACGGCGGACTCCTCGGGGAGGAGCTCGGCGGCCGGCTTGTTGAACCAGACGCGGGCGGCGGCGTCCGCCCCGTAGATCCCGTCGCCCCACTCGGCGACGTTGAGGTACAGCTCGAGGATCCGCCGCTTGCCCAGGGTCTCCAGCCGGCGGGCGAGGATCGCCTCGCGCAGCTTGCGCCAGAGGGTCCGCTGCTCGCCCAGCCAGAGGTTCTTGGCCAGCTGCTGGGTGATGGTGGAAGCGCCGCGCCGGAACCGGCCGTCCTCCACCGCGTTGGTGAGGGCGATCTTCGTCTGCTCCACGTCGATGCCCTCGTGCTCGAAGAAGCGGGCGTCCTCGCTGTTCACCACCGCCTGGCGCAGCCAGGGGGAGATGCTGGCCAGGGGCACCCAGTGCTGGTTGCGCTTCGCCGCCCGGCCCCGCTTCTGCGCCTCCTTCTGGCGGATCTCCATCAAGGCGGTGCTGGGCGGGTTCTTGTGCCGCAACGGCTCCGCCGAGGGCAGGGTGAGCCAGAAGAGGGCGAGCGCCGCCGCCAGGAGGAGAAAGACGAGGAGCGCCACGCGGCGGGCGGTCCAGCGGGCGGGCGTTCGGTACGACACCGCTTCCAGTATAAAACGGGCCCTGGCCTCCTCCTTCTCGATTCGGCGGCTCGCCGCCGTGCTCCGGGACAACCCCGCTTCCGCACACTGTACGCGGCGAATGCCGTGTCGCTCCTGGGCGACTGGTTCAACGTCGTCGCCTTGTTCTCCTTGCTGCAGCGCCTGTTGCCGGACGAAGTGCGCGGGCGCGTGGCGGCGGCGGAGATGGGCGGGTTCATGCTCGCGCTCTCGGCCTCGTGGCCCTGCTTCCCCTCGCGTACTGGGCCTCCGCCCAGAGGGCGTTTCAGGTGACAGGGCAGGGCGCGCGGGGGTAAACAAACGCTCCCCATGACCGACACGCCCCAGCCCGGAGCGACCAGCTCGATCGAGGATCAGATCCGCCTGCGCGAGCAGAAGGCGGAGGAGCTGCGGGAGAAGGGGGCGCATCCGTACGGCAACGGGGTGGCCGTGCCGCACACCACCGGGTTCGTGCGCATGCGGCACGCCGACGACGATGCGGCCCGGCTGGAGCAGGACCAGAGCGAGCCGTACGGGGTGGCGGGGCGGGTGGTGGCCATGCGCTCCATGGGGAAGGCCAGCTTCCTCAGCCTGCGCGACCGGACCGGCGACCTGCAGATCTTCGTGAAGAAGGACAAGGTGGGCGAGCGGGCGTACGAGCTGCTCAAGCTCACCGACCTGGGGGACATCGTCTTCGCCCGGGGCCGGGCCATGCGCACCCGCACCGGGGAGCTGTCGATCGAGGCGGCGGAGTTCGGGGTGCTCACCAAGGCGCTGCGGCCGCTGCCGGAAAAGTGGCACGGGCTGACCGATCACGAGACCCGCTACCGCCAGAGGTACGTGGACCTGGCGGCCAATCCCCTGGTGCGGGAGATCTTCCGCCGGCGCACGAAGCTGATCGCCGGCCTGCGCCGCTTCCTCGACGAGCGGGACTTCATCGAGGTGGAGACGCCGGTGCTGCACAAGCCGGAGGAGGCGGGCGGGGCCACCGCCCGGCCTTTCGAGACCCACCACAACGCGCTGGACCTGGAGCTGAAGCTGCGCATCGCCCTGGAGCTGCACCTCAAGCGGCTGGTGGTGGGCGGGCTGGAGCGCGTCTACGAGATCGGCCGGGTCTTCCGCAACGAGGGCATCGACCGGCGGCACAACCCCGAATTCACCATGCTGGAGTTCTACCAGGCGTACGCCACCTTCGAGGATCTCATGTCCCTCACCGAGGAGATGGTGGCGCGGCTGGCGGTGGAGGTCACCGGCGAGGACGAGGTGGCCTTCCAGGGGAAGAAGATCGCCTTCGCGCCGCCCTGGCCGCGGATCTCCATGCTCGGCGAGGTGGCGAGGATCTTCGGGGCGCAGGGGAACGCCTCCCAGCAGATCGACGCGCTGGGCCGGCTCTCCGACGCGCAGTGGCTGGCGAAGGTGGAGGACCCGGAGATGCGGCACAAGCTCGCCCGCTGCCCCTCCGCGGGGGAGAAGATCGCCTGGGCGTTCGAAGCGTTGGTGGAGCCGATGCTGCCCGGGGAGAAGGCCTGTTTCGTGGTGGACTTCCCGCTGGAGATCTCGCCCCTGGCGCGCAAGCGCGACTCCGAGCCGCGGCTGGTGGACCGCTTCGAGGCCTTCGCCGGAGGGATGGAGATCGCCAACGCCTTCTCCGAGCTGAACGATCCCCGCGACCAGGAGTCGCGCTTCAAGGCCCAGGTGGAGGCGGGGGCCCGCGGCGACCAGGAGGCGATGCCCTGGGACCGCGACTACGTCCGCGCCCTGGAGCACGGGATGCCCCCCACCGCCGGGGAAGGGGTGGGGATCGACCGGCTGGCGATGCTCTTCACCGACTCCCCCAGCATCCGCGACGTGGTCCTCTTCCCGCTCCTCAAGCCGGAGGAAGGCCGTTGAAGCAGGGCTCGAGGGCCGCGCGCCCGGCCGTGGTCTGCATCGCCGCGCTGGCGCTCTTCCTCCTGGGAGCGGGCCTGCAGTACTCGCTCTCGCTCTGGCTGGGCGGCTCCACCACCCTCTCCCGGGACGCGCTCGGCGCCATCTCCTTCGGGGCGGAGGGGATCTGGTTCCTCCTCGCCGGGTTCGCGCTCAGCTTCCTGGGCAAGGGATACCGCCCGCTCCCCCACCTGGTCGCCTCGCTGCTCTTCGGGGTGGTCACCTTCTTCGTCCTGCGCGCGCTCAAGCCTCCCTCCTTCTCCTACGACCGGTTCTTCGCCAGCACCGGCGAATTGGTGGTCTGGGCCCTGGGCGCGGCCGCCGCCTCCTGGCTCCTGGCGATGTGGGGCGCCTCCTGCGGGATGCTGATCGGGGCCAACGGCCGCCCCGACGCGCGCTTGCGCTACGAATGGGGCATCGCCCGCACGCACCTGCGCCTCAACCGCCGCAGCGCGCGCGTGCTCCTGGTCGCCGGCGTCGTCCCCCCCTTGCTCCTCTGGTGGGGCGGGGAGATGGCCAAGGCCTGGGACCAGGTGCGCCGGGCGAACGCCGGGGACGTGCCGCCCGCCCTGCACGTGAGCGTGCGGCAGATCGCGCTGGTGGCGGCGGCGGTGGTGGTCGCCCTGGCCCTGGTGCTGCGCTTCCTCAAGGCGCGCGCCGACCTGGCCCGGCTCCATCCCGGCCAGCGGCGCAAGCGGCCCGCCACGGTGGTGATGACCGGCATCTCCATCGCCGGCGTCTCGGTGGGGGTGTGGGCGCTGACGGTGGTGCTCTCGGTGATGAGCGGGTTCGAGTCGGATCTGAAGAGGAAGATCCTGGGCACCAACTCGCACGCGCTCCTGCTCAAGTACTCCACCGACTTCTCCGAGTGGCGCACGGTGATGCCCAAGGTGGCGGCGGTGGAGGGGGTGGCGGGCGTCTCCCCCTTCATCCTCAACGAGGTGATCCTCTCCCACGGCCAGACCGTCACCGGCGCGGAGCTGAAGGGCATCGATCCGGCCAGCGCCGGATCGGTGAGCGACCTGCCGCGGCAGGTGATCGCCGGCGACCTGCAGTGGATCCTCGAGCCCCAGCTGATCCCCTCCACCGACCGGCTGGTGCAGCCTTCCGGCGAGGCTTCGAAGCAGCTCGGGGGGCCGGAGTACGAGCAGTACCTGGAGGACACCCTCAGGCGCCGCCAGTCGCATCCGGAGGAGGAGCAGAAGGTCGACCCGGAAGCGCTACGCCACCTCTCCGGCATCTGCATCGGCAAGGAGATGTCCCACCAGCTTCGCGCCTGGGTGGGCGACGTGGTGAACGTGCTCACGCCGCTGGGGGAGATGACTCCCACCGGGCCGGTGCCGCGCAGCCGGCCTTTCCGGGTGGCCTGCATCCTCTACTCCGGGATGTACGAGTACGACTCGAAGTTCGTCTACATCGGCATCCCGGAGGCGCAGCGGTTCTTCAAGATGGGGGACAACATCGTCGGGCTGGAGCTGAAGTTCACCGACGTGGACGCGGCCCGGGCGCTGGGGCGGCGGGTGGTGGCCGCCCTGGGCGGGTTCCCCTACCGGACCAAGGACTGGGCGGAGCTGAACCGCAACCTCTTCTCCGCCCTCAAGCTGGAGAAGCTGGCCATGGCCATCATCCTCACCTTCATCGTCCTGGTGGCCTGCTTCAACATCCTCAGCACCCTGATCATGCTGGTGCTGGAGAAGACCAAGGAGATCTCCATCCTCAAGTCGATGGGCGCGCGCGACGCCAGCGTGATGAAGATCTTCGTGGTGGAGGGGCTGACCATCGGCGCCATCGGCACCGCCATGGGGCTCTTGCTCGGCTACGCCTCCTGCTCCTTCATCGAGAAGTTCGGGCTGCAGCTCGATCCCGACGTCTATTACATCTCCAACCTGCCGGTGAACGTGGACGGCGGGCAGTTCCTGACGGTGGCCGCCATCTCCCTGGCCCTCAGCTACCTGGCCACGCTCTATCCCGCCACCAAGGCCAGCCGGCTCTCCCCGGTGGACGGGTTGCGGGAGGAATGAGCTTGGATCCCCTGGTCGAGGCGCGCGGGGTGCACAAGTCCTACTGGCTGGGCGAGAAGGAGATCCACGTCCTGCGCGGCGCCAGCTTCGCTTTGGGCGCGGGGGAGATGGCCTCGCTGGTGGGCCCCAGCGGGGTGGGGAAGAGCACTTTCTTGCACGTGATCGGCACCCTCGATCCGCCCACTGAAGGGGAGGTGCTTTTCGAGGGGCGCGACGCCTTTCGCATGTCGGAGGAGGAGCTCTCCTCCTTTCGCAACCGGAGCATCGGCTTCGTCTTCCAGTTCCACTACCTCTTGCCCGAGTTCAGCGCCCTGCAGAACGCGGCCATGCCCGGCCTGATCAGCCGCCTTCCCCGCGAGCAGGCGGAGGCGCAGGCGAGGGAGATGCTGCAGATCGTGGGGCTGGGGGAGCGGCTCGATCACAAGCCGGGCGAGCTGTCGGGTGGAGAGCAGCAGCGGGTGGCGCTGGCCCGGGCGCTGGTGCTCAAGCCCCGGCTGCTTCTGGCCGACGAGCCGACCGGCAACCTGGACGAGGCCACCGGGGAAGGCATCCACCAGCTCCTGGTGGAGCTGAACCAGCGGCTGGGGATCGCCGCCATCGTGGTCACGCACAACCCCCGGCTGGCCGAGCGGATGCCCCGGCGCCTTCGCCTGACGGACGGCCTGGTGGTGGATGCCTGAGGCGCGAAGGCGCTGACCGTGAACGTCACTTCGCCGGGCTACGCGCAGCCGCGGCCGCAGGAGCGGAAGCGGCGGAGAGCTCGTCCTTGACCACGGCGCCGCCCTTCATCACGAAGGGCACCCGCTCGAGGACGCGCACGTCCTGCAGGGGATCGCCGGGGACCGCGATCAGGTCGGCGTAGCGGCCGGCCCGCACGGTCCCCACCTCCTTCTGGCGGTCGAGAAGCTCCGCGGCCCAGGCGGTGGCGGCGAGGATGGCCTTCGCCGGGGAAAGGCCGAGACGCACCATCCAGGCGAACTGCTTCGCGTTGTCCCCGTGCGGGTAGATCCCGGCGTCGGTGCCGAAGGCCACCCGCACTCCGGCCTTCACCGCCTTGGCCCAGTTGTCGCGCTGGAGCTGGCCGATGGCGCGCTCCTTGTCCACGTACTCCTTGGGGATGTGCAGGTCCTCGGCGTGGGCGAGGATGTAGTCGTCGTTGTAGATGTCCCCCACCAGGAAGGTGCCGCGCTCCTTCATCAGGCGGATGCCCTCGTCGTCGATCAGGGTGCCGTGCTCGATGGAGTCGAAGCCCGCGCGGGTGGCGTCCTTGATGCTCTGGGTGCCGTGGGCGTGGGCGGCGATGCGCCGGCCCAGCCGGTGCGCCTCCTCGGCGGCCACCTTCAGCTCCTCGTAGGTGAACTGCGGCGCGCCCGGAGTGTCGCCGCGGGAGAAGACCCCGCCGCTGGCGGCCACCTTGATCACGTCGACCCCGTGTTGCACCTGGGCGCGGATCACGTGGCGGAGCTGGTCGGCGCCGTCGGCGGTGTGGAAGTCGCGCTCCTCCGGGTAGAGCTCGACGCGCACGTTGGGCGGGTAGTGGTTGAGGTCGCAGTGCCCGCCGGTGATGCTGATGCAGGGGCCGCTGGCCACGATGCGGGGGCCGGGGAAGTAGCCCTCGTTCACCAGGTCGCGCAGGTCGGCGGCGAGGAAGGGCTCGGAGCCCACGTCGCGGACGGTGGTGAAGCCGGCTTCCAGGGTGCGCCGGGCGTGGACCACCGCGGTCATGGCGGGGGCCAGAGGAGAGGTCTTGAAGGTCCAGATGTCCTCGAAGCGGTCGGAGCGCGCCTCCAGGTGGACGTGGCAGTCGATCAGTCCGGGGAGGACGGTGGCCCGGGAGAGGTCGAGGACCTCGGCGCCGGCGGGGACGGCGACGCCCACCGCGGCGATGCGGTCGTTCTCGATCTTCAGGGTGACGTTCTGCCTGTAGGACTCGGAGAGGCCGTCGAAGAGGCGGCCGGCCTTGAGGTAGACGACGTGAGGCGGCGCGGCGGCGAGGAGCAGCGCGAGGAGGATCATGCGTTGAAGACTAGCAGCTCGTCGACCCTGCCGCGGGATCCTCCCTTGGAGTTGATGAAGCGCGGGGCGCGGACGGTGCGCTGCTCGAACCCCCGGTAGAGCTCGCGCACCCGCTCGGTGGCGGAGTTGGAGAGGAGGAAGCGCACCCCGCGGCGGTTGAGGGCGATGCAAGAGCGCGCCAGGCGCTTCTGGGCCTCCCAGCCGAAGCCGCCGGCGGTGTAGCTGGCGAAGCTGGCGGTGGGGGAGAGGGGATCGTAGGGCGGGTCGAGGTAGACGAAGTCGCCGGGGGCGGCGCGGGCCATCGTTTCCTCGAAGCCGGCGTGGAGGATCTCCACGCCCTGGAGGGACTCGCTGGCGGCGATCAGCGACTCCGGATCGTGGAAGCGCGGGTTTCGGTAGCGGCCGATGGGCACGTTGAACCGCCCGGCCCGGTTCACCCGCCAGAGCCCGTTGAAGCAGGTCTTGTTGAGGTAGATGAAGCGGGCCGCGCGCTGCGCGGGGGTGAGGCGCTGCGGATCGAGGGCGCGGACGCCCAGGTAGTGGGCCTTGTCGTAGAGGTGGCGGGAGAGGGCGTCGAGCACCCGGTAGACGTCGTCGCGCACCTGGAGGTAGCAGTGCACCAGCTCGCCGTTGTCATCGGCGAGCACCGCCCGGCGCGGCGCCACGGCGAAGAAGAGGGCGCCCCCGCCCACGAACGGCTCGTGGTAGCGGCGCAGCCGGTCGGGGACGTGGCGGAGCAGCTCGGGCAGCAGGGAAGTCTTGCCGCCGGCCCACTTGAGGAAGGGCGCAGCCTTCTCGCTGAGCGCGGTGCGCAGGGGAGACGCAGGGCGGCGAAGCTGCAGGACGGGCATCGGGTCTCGGTAGCACGCACGATCTTGCGGCGCACGTATTTGCCCGCGGGACGAGGAGTTGACAAGCGGCGCGGCGGACCTGGCGCCATCAGCGAAGCGGTGCACCCCGATGCGCAGCATCCACACCCACTCAGATCCGGAGGCACGATGTCCGCCCAACCAGCCCGTTCGTGGCGCGTGGCCGGGCGGGGGGTGCGAAAGTCGAGTGACAAGGCATCCCGCGCGCGCCGATCGCGCAGCATTTCACCGGGCCGAAGCCGTGACCTTTCCCGTTGTCGCACCAGAGGAATTCGGCTAGGGTCCGCGCCCTCGCCCCATGCGGACGGCCCTCTTCTTCGCCACCCTGACTGTCGCTGCGGCGGCGGCGCTCGCGCAGCAGCCTGCCCCGGCGCCGGGGGGGCCGGCAAAGGCGGGGGAAGCGCCGGCGAAGCCGCCCGCGCAGAAGGTCGGAGACGCGCCCTCCATCCCCGCCGGCGAGACCGCGGCGGAGGCCGCGGCCCAGGTCCCGGACAGCGGCCCGGTGGCGCGGATCAACGTCCAGGGCAACCGCCGGGTGGAGACCGACGCCATCCGCTCGGTGCTCCCCATCAAGGTGGGCGACACCTACGACAAGGAGAAGCTGAAGAACACCCTGCTCGCCGTCTGGCGGATGGGCTACTTCAACGACGTCAAGCTCGACGTCAGCCCCGCCCGAGCCCCGCTCAACGGCTTCACCCTCACCGTGCTGGTGAGCGAGAAGCCCGCGGTGCGGGAGGTGAAGCTGGAGGGCAACGAGGAGCTCTCCAAGGACGACTTCAAGGACACCATCGAGGTGAAGCCCTTCCAGATCCTCGACCAGGAGCTGGTGCGCAAGGCGGCGAAGAAGATGCAGGAGAAGTACGTGGAGAAGGGCTTCTTCCTCGCCGAGGTGACCCCGAAGATCGTCCCCCTGCCCAACAACGAAGTGAACGTGATCTTCCAGGTCAACGAGCACGCCAAGATCACCGTCAAGGAGGTCCGCTTCGTCGGCAACCACGCCATCAGCGACAGCGAGCTGAAGGACGCGATGATCACCCAGGAAGGCTCGCCCTTCTCCTTCCTCTCCGGCGCCGGCACCTACCGGGAGGAGGCCTTCCAGCGGGACGAGATCGTGCTCCAGGGCCTCTACTTCGACCTGGGCTACATCTACGTGAAGTTCGGCAAGCCGGCCATCGAGCTCTCCCCCGACAAGCGCTACATCTACATCACCCTCACCATCGAGGAGGGCGACCCCTACGACGTGGGCAAGATCGACGTCAGCGGGGACTTGCTGATCCCCCGCGAAGAGCTGATCGGCATGATCCAGACCCGCCCGGGCGATCGCTTCTCCAAGACCCGCCTGCAGAACGACATGAACCGTCTGCTCGACGTCTACAAGGACCGGGGCTACGCCTACGCCAACGTCACTCCCGACACGGCGGTGGACGCGGAGAAGAGGCTGATCGATCTCACCTACGTCTTCCAGAAGGGCCAGCCGGTCACCATCGAGAAGATCGAGATCGTGGGGAACAGCAAGACCCGCGACAAGGTGATCCGCCGGGAGATGCGCATCGCCGAGGGCGATCTCTACAGCGGCACCGGGGTGCGCGCCTCCAAGGCCCGGATCACCGCCCTGGGCTTCTTCGACAGCGTGGAGATCAACCAGAAGCGGGGCACCACCGACGACCAGATGAACCTGGAGGTCTCGGTGAAGGAGAAGCTCACCGGCACCTTCCAGGTGGGCTTCGGGTTCGCCGGGGGAGAGAACTTCTTCGGCCAGGCCCAGCTCTCGCAGAACAACCTGCTCGGCTACGGCCACACCGCCTCGCTCTCCCTGCAGATCTCCAGCATCCGGCAGCTCTTCCAGCTCAGCTACCTGGACCCGTACTTCCTGGACACGCAGTGGACGGCCTCGGTCGACCTCTACCGCAGCGAGCTCCTCTACACCGGCTTCGACCGCCAGGCGAACGGCGGCGCCCTGACCGCCGGCTACGACTTCACCAACCTGGTCCGCTGGCTGGAGGACTTCCGCGTCTTCCTCACCTACACCCTGGAGGCGGTGACGGTGCAGCCGGCCATCGGCACGCAGGACGTGCTGGCCAACCAGTTCACCTCCGGGCGCACCTCCAGCATCCGCTTCTCCTTCAACTACGACAGGCGCGACAACCGGCTCTTCCCCACCAACGGCAACCTGGTCTCCGCCTCGGCGGAGTTCGCCACCGCGCTGCTGGGCAGCCAGAACCTCTTCCAGCGCTACCGCCTGATCGAGCGCTTCTACCACCCGCTCCTCTTGGGGCTGGTCTTCAAGACCAACATCTCCATCGGCTACATCCGGGCCACCGATCCCATCAACCATCCCATCGCCATCAGCGAGAAGTTCTACGAGGGCGGCATCAACTCCATCCGCGGCTACGCCCTGCGCACCATCTCGCCCACCCTGAAGATCGCCACCACCCGGGAGCCCAACGCCCCCATCCTCGACTTCCCGGTGGGCGGCAACAAGGAGCTGATCACCAACTGGGAGATCGAGTTTCCCATCTTCGGCGGCGCCGGCCTGCGCGGGGTGGTCTTCTACGACGCGGGCAACGTCTACTCGGAGAAGGAGAATTTCTTCCAGAGCTCCCAGCGGGGAGGGACGCTGCCGGCCGGCCTGTTCATGAGCGTAGGCACGGGGTTGCGCTGGTTCTCCCCCCTGGGGCCGCTGCGCTTCGAGGTCGGCTTCCCCCTCACCCGGCGGGCCATCGACGACCCGTATCTCTTCGAATTCACCATCGGGAACTTCTTCTGATTCCCAAGGTCGGGGTTGATCGAGGCGCGCGGCGCGTGCATGATGCCCGCCGCTCGCAAAACGGGGGAGGCCTCATGCAAAGGCAACTGGCAATCGGCGCGATCGGTGTCTGTCTCGCTCTCGCTTCGGCCGCTTCGGCCAATGGAGGGAAGACGCGGTGCGAGCGCCTCCTGGCGCGTCTCGGCGACCGGCTGGCCGACGCCACCTGCGTGGAGAGCCCGGACCTGACCACCAACAATCCCAACACCACGCCCCAGAACAACTCCATCGCCGGGCTGCCGGCCTTCGCCTTCACCCCCCAGACCGACCGCTCGGTGATCTCGCCCGACGCGACGAACAAGACCCCCATCACCAAGGCGGTTCCCGGCGTGCAGCTGAACGGGCGCATCGCCTCCGACCCGCTGGGCCAGGCGCGTTTCCTCCTCCGCCTCCCCGACGACTGGAACGGACGCCTGGTGGTGGCCGGCGCCTCGGGCACGCGCAGCGAGTTCAACGGCGACTTCGCCTGGAGCGACTACGTGGTGCAGAAGGGGTACGCCTACGCCTCGCAGAACAAGGGCCTGCTCAACTTCTTCCTCACCACCACCGATGATCCGCTGGGCTGTCGCCTCAACCCCAGCACGCCGGTCTTCGTCCATTTCTACGACAACGACCCCGGGCAGCAATTCACCCGCTGGGCGCTGTACATGGCCGAGGCTTCGCGCCTGGCCCGGCGCGGCGT
>DATKAG010000490.1:0-2769 GCA_035498355.1 Myxococcales bacterium
CGCGCAACCGAAACGCTTCGCGCAACGCTCGAAGCGCTGCCCGAAGTCGTGGCCGAAATCGGCGGGCGCATTCCGGTGTTTGTCGACGGCGGGTTTCGCCGCGGCACCGATGTGTTCAAGGCGCTGGCTCTCGGAGCGAAAGCCGTCGGAATCGGGCGGCCGTTCCTCTGGGGCCTTGGGGCGTTCGGTCAGGCTGGAGTGGACCGCGTTCTGGAGATCCTGCAAGGTGAACTCAAGCTGGTGATGGGCAACTGCGGAACCGAGACCATCGCGGGCATTACGAGAGCTCACATCGCTGCGCCGGACTGGAAGATCTGAGTTTCCGTTAGAATTGCGCGCGATGAACACGCGAATCACCGAGCTCTTCGGCATCGAGCACCCGATCATTCAGGGCGGCATGCACTTCGTCGGCTTCGCCGAGATGGCGGCGGCGGTGTCCGACGCCGGGGGCCTGGGGATCATCACCGGCCTCACGCAACGCACGCCCGACGATCTCGCCAAGGAGATCGCCCGCTGCCGGGAGATGACCGACCGGCCGTTCGGGGTGAACCTCACCTTCCTTCCCTCGTTCGTCTCGCCGCCCTATCCGGAGTACATCCGCGCCATCATCGAGGGCGGGGTGAAGATCGTGGAGACCGCGGGCCGCAACCCCGAGGCCCACCTGCCGGCGCTGAAGGCGGCCGGGATCAAGGTCATCCACAAGTGCACCTCGGTGCGGCACTCGCTCAAGGCCCAGTCCATCGGCTGCGACGCCGTCAGCGTGGACGGCTTCGAGTGCGGCGGGCATCCGGGCGAGGACGACATCCCCAACTTCATCCTCCTTCCCCGGGCGGCGGAGGAATTGAAGATCCCCTTCGTGGCCTCGGGCGGGATGGCGGACGGGCGCAGCCTGGTGGCGGCGCTGGCCCTGGGCGCGGACGGCATGAACATGGGGACGCGCTTCATCGCCACCCAGGAAGCGCCGGTGCACGACAACGTGAAGAAGGCGCTGGTGGCGGCCTCCGAGCTGGACACGCGGCTGATCATGCGGGGATTGCGCAACACCGAGCGGGTGCTCAACAACAGCGGGGTGCAGCGGCTCCTGCTCATCGAGCGGGAGAAGGGCGACGCGCTGAAGATCTCGGACATCCACGACCAGGTGGCGGGCATCTACCCGAAGGTGATGATCGAAGGCGACCTGGACGCGGGCGCGTGGAGCTGCGGGATGGTGGCGGGGCTCATCCACGACATCCCCACGGTGAAGGAGCTGATCCAGCGGATCATGCAGCAGGCCGAGGGGCTGATCCAGGAGCGGCTGGCGAGAATGAGCCGGAACGCGCTGCCCGACTGAACCGGTCCTCCGGCCTCGTTCGCTACTTCTTCTGCTGCACTTCCAGCCTCGTCGCCTCCTTCGTCGAAGGGTTGAAGCTGGCGCGCACCTGATCGCCGGACTTGAGCTCGGCGAAGCTCATGCTCGATCCCTCGCGCGTGATGGCGGTGGCGTTGCCGACCTTCAGCTCCTGCTGGGTGCCGTTCTCCTCGATGGTCACCGACTTGTGATCCTTGTCGATGGAGGCGATCTTGCCCGACACCGACTTCTCGCTGGCGCTGGTCTTGCTCGTGGAAGTGGCCGTCTGGCTCGAATTCGCCTGGTCCCCGTTCGCCAGGGCGAGGGGGGCTCCCACCATCAGTCCGGCGGCTGCGATTCCAAGGAACATCATCTTCTTCATCTCGTTTCTCCTTTCTCGCCGGAAGCTACGAACGAGGTGCGTGGCTGTGAAGCCGCCGCGCACGGGCGAGCGCCCTGGCGCCGGCCGCGCGGGAAGAGCAGCCGCCGTCCGCCTCGTCACCCGGGGCCGAAGTGGGCCAGCGCCCGCCGGGCCACTTCCTCGCCCCATTCCTGGAGGAAGTGTCCGCCCTCCGCCACCTCGTACGGCGGCGGGCAGCCGCGGATGATCTTGCGCAGGGCGGACATCACCGGCGGGCCCAGCACCGGGTCCTTCATGCCCACCGCCATGAAGGTCTGGCCGTTCCACTGCGTGCGCCAGAAGTCGCGCGCCCGCCGGGAGAGCGCCGCTCCTTCCGCGTCCGGGTTGTCGGGCACCAGGTTGGGAAAGCGCCGCACGCCGCCCTTGTACCTGGCGTCGGGGTAGGGCGCCCCGTAGGCGCCGCGCTCCTGTGGCGTGAGATGGGGGCAGGCGCGGCCGAGGAGCGCGGCCACGTCCATGTCGGGATGGGCGTTGCTCCAGGCGCGCCAGTCGAGAAAGCCCTTGCCGAGCGGCACGTCGCCGGTGGCCAGGGCGGAGTTCATCAGCAAGAGCCGCGTGACGCGCCCGGGCATGTCCATGGGCAGGGTCAGGCCCAGAAGGCCGCCCCAGTCCTGGCAGACCAGCGTGAGGTCCCTCAGGTCGAGCCGCTCGATGAAGCGCAGCAGCGTCCGGCGATGGAAGTCGAAGGTGTAGCGCGAATCATCGACCGGCTTGTCCGATCGCCCGAACCCGAAGAAGTCCGGCGCCACCACCCGCTGCCCCGCCGCCGTGAAGACCGGGAGCATCTTCCGGTACAGGTAGCTCCAGGTGGGCTGGCCGTGCAGGCAGAGGAACGTCTGCGCCGCCTCCGGCGGCCCCTCGTCCAGATAGTGCAGCCGCAGCCCCTCGAAGCCGGCGAGGTCCTCCAGGTAATGCGGCTCGAAGGGAAAGCCGGGGAGCCCGGCGAAGCGGGAATCGGGCGTGCGGAGCGCGTCGGCCATGGGCAATCCTACCCTCAGGACCCTTCGATCTTCCACGGCGG
>DATKAG010000491.1:0-2852 GCA_035498355.1 Myxococcales bacterium
CGGGATCGAGGGGCTGGAGGGCGCCCTGGGCTTGCCCCTGCCGCTGGCCATGGCGGAATGGGCCACGGCGCTCCTCCTCTCCAACGAGGAGGGCTCGCCCTGGAGCTTCTCGGGGGCGCCCTGGTCGCCCCTCCACGACCGCCTGCGGCATTTGGACACGCGGGGGCCGGGCGCCCTCTCCCTGCGCCAGGACGGGATCGCGGCCGTGACCTCGGGGCCCGGCTGGGGAGGGCCGGCAAGGGTGGTGGTGCGCAGCGGGGAAGAGGCTCCGCCGTTCGTGGTGGTGGTCAGGGCCAGCGCCTCGCTGCCAGCACGCTGACCGGCCACTCGTTAGAATGTCATTGCATGGGCCGGTACCTCGTCCTCGCTCTGCTGCTCTCTCCTGGATGCGCGCCCTCCATGGCCGTCGGGGCCAGCACCATGACGGCCGCCGCCATCGGGGCCGCGGCGCTGCAGCGGAGCGCGGGCGGCTGCATCGCCACCTGCGTGGGGGGCACGATCTGCAACCCGCGCAGCGGGTTGTGCGAGAAGGCGCCCTGCGACGGATCGTGCCGGCCCGACCAACACTGCGAGACCTCGGCGACGGAGAGCTGGTGCGCTCCGGGTCCGCCGGGCGACGTGGCCGCCAAGTCGCCGGGCACGCAGAAGACGCTCCCGGTGCTCCAGCCGCCTCCGCCCGAGCGATCGGGGATCACCGGCGGCCCGCCCCAGGTCGTCCCCGCCGCCGAGCAGAACCCGCCTTCGTCGAAGTAGTCAGGCGCGCAGCTTGTAGCCCTTGCGGAGCAGCCGCAGCGCCCAGATCACCAGCCCGGCGGCGATGGCCAGCATCACCGAGAACCCCGCCCAGGGCCGCTCCACGGTGTGGCCGATGAGGGCGAAGCGCATGGACTCGATCATGTAATAGATGGGGTTCAGGTGCAGGACCAGGCGGAAGGAGGCGGGGAGCATCGCCGCCGAGTAGAAGACGCCGCCGAGGAAGGCCAGCGGCGTGATCACGAAGGTGGGGACGAAGTTCACCTGCTCGAACTTGTCCGCCCAGAGGGCGACGATCAGGCCGGCGGAGGCGAAGGCGATGGAGACCACGAATCCGGCGAGCAGGGCCTCGAGCGGGTGGGGCACCTCCGGCCCGACGAAGAGCGCGGCCGTGGCCCAGGTGAGGGCGCCGACCAGGAGCGCACGGGTGGCCGCCGAGAGCAGGAAGGCGCCGAGCAGCTCCACGTAGGTGAGCGGGGTCACCAGAAGATCCACGATGGTCCCCTGCAGCTTGAGGATGAACATCGAGGAGCTGGTGTTGAGGAAGGCGTTGTTGATGATCCCCAGCATCACCAGCCCGGGGACGAGGAAGCGGATGTAGGGCACCCCTTCCACCTCGCGCAGTCGGCCGCCCAGGGACCAGCCGAAGACCACGAAGTACAAAGCGGTGGTGACCAGCGGGGAGAGGATGGTCTGCCCGGGCACGCGCAAGAAGCGCTTCACCTCCTTGCGGTAGAGGGTGCGCACGCCCAGCAACTTCTCGTCGGGAGCGGCGGGCGGAGCCAGCGGAGGAACGGGCCGCTCCGGCGCGGTGGCGCCGTTGGTGCCCGGCACGATGGGGGTGGGCGAGTTGAGCAGCTCGATGATCACCGCCTCCAGCCGGGGCTCGCGGGTCTGCACGTCGTTCACCCGCAGCCCGGCGGCGGCCAGCGCCTGCAGGGGAGCGGAGAGCGGCTCGCCCATCCGCGGGGTGAGCACCAGGGCGCCGCCTCCTTCGGCCAGGGCCGCCCCGGCCTGGGCCAGGGGCAGGGGCAGCTCGCGCACCGGCTCCTCCAGCTCCAGGCGGACGGTGCGCCTGGAGTGGCGGGCGATGAGCGCGCGCTTGTCCTCCACCACCAGCAGGCGGCCGTTCTTGATCACCCCGATGCGGTCGGCCAGGTCCTCCGCTTCCTCCAGGTAATGGGTGGTGAGCACCACCGTGGTCCCGGAGGCGGCCAGCCGCCTCACGTACGCCCAGAGGTCGCGGCGCAGCTCCACGTCCACGCCGGCGGTGGGCTCGTCGAGGAAGAGCACCGGCGGGTCGTGCACCAGCGCCTTGGCGATGAGCAGGCGCCGCTTCATGCCCCCGGAGAGCGCCCGGGTGTTGGCGTGCCGCTTCTCCCGCAGCCCGAGGTTGCCGAGGATGTCGTCGATGCGCTCGTCCTTCAGGCGGACGCCGAAGTAGCCGGCCTGGAAGCGCAGGGTCTCCTCGACGGTGAAGAAGGGATCGAAGTTGATCTCCTGCGGCACCAGCCCCACCGCGCGGCGGGTGAAGCGGTAGTCGCGCACCACGTCGCGGCCGAGCACCTCCACGCTCCCCTCGCTGGCGAGCGCGGTGCCCGCCACCAGGCTGATGAGGGTGGTCTTGCCGGCGCCGTTGGGGCCCAGCAGCGCGAAGACCTCGCCCCGGTAGATGTCCAGGTCGACGCGGTCCAAGGCGGTGAAGTCGCCGTAGCGCTTGCTGGCGCCGCGCAGGCGCACCGCTTCGTTCATCAGGCGGAGGATGCCACAGGGGAACTTCCGGTGCGCGGCGCGCGGTTCTGGCATAGGATCCCGGCCTGCCAGGGGGAAAGGAACGGCTTATGGCTCGCCTGTTCGTGGGCAATCTTCCCTTCGACACCACCGAGGGCCAGATCAAGCAGCTGGTGGCGGGCGAGTCCCGCACCGTCCGGTCGGTGAAGATCATCACCGACAAGGAGACGGGCCGGTCGCGGGGGTTCGCCTTCGTCGACCTGGACAGCGACGAGGAGGCCCGGGCTGCCATCTCCGAGCTGAACGGCAAGGACTTCGCCGGGCGGCAACTGAAGGTGAACGAGGCCGAGGAGCGCGGGCAGACCGGC
>DATKAG010000492.1:0-9754 GCA_035498355.1 Myxococcales bacterium
GAGCAGAAGCAGGGATAGAGGTGGTCGCCCAGCTTGCGCAGAGCCTCCTCGTAGGCGGCGTTCCGCTGCGACTGGAAGAGCGGCGGGCCGTCCCAGTCGAGGCCCAGCCAGCGCAGCTCCGCGAGCTGCTGCTCCGCCATCCCCGGGCGCACCCGGGGAGCGTCCAGGTCCTCGATGCGCAGGGCATATTCCCCGCCTTCCTTGCGCGCCCAGAGCCAGGAAAGCAGCGCGGTGCGCGCGTTTCCCAGATGCAGCTCGCCGGTGGGGCTGGGGGCGAATCGTCCGCGCTCGTTCATCGTCTAACCCTGACCGCCCAGAACGACCGGTGATGGCATGAACACCGATGTCCTGTCGACACGCCAGGTCGCGACCCTGCTCGGGGTGGGGGAGGCGACCGTCAAACGCTGGGCGGACGCCGGCGAGATCGACTGCTTCCGCACCCCCGGCGGGCACCGCAAGTTCCGGCTGCGCGACGTGACCGCCTTCGTGCACGAGAGGCAGTACCAGGCGCGGGGCCCGCTTCCCGCCGCCACGCCCCAAGGCACGGACGGGCTGGGCGAGGAAGCGATCAAGCAGTTCCAGGACGCGGCGCTGCGCGGCGACGCCGCCGGCCTGGTGGGCCAGCTCGCCGGGCTGCGCCTGCGCGGCCACGATCTCCCCGAGCTGTTCGACGAGGTGGCCACCCCGGCGCTGCAGCGGGTGGGCGAGAAGTGGGCGGATGCCAGCCTCTCGGTGGCCGAGGAGCACGTGGCCTCGCAGGCGGTGATCGACGCGGTGGCCCGCTCGCAGCCGCTGGCGGAGCCGCCCGGCGAGCCGGTGCGGCCGGACCGGGGCGTGGCGGTGGTGGCCGCGGTGGCGGGCGAGCTGCACGACATCGCCGCCCGGATGGCGGCGTGCCTGCTGCGCGCCCAGGGCTTCGAGGTGCTGGCGCCCCTGGCCCAGACTCCCGCCCGGGAGCTGGCCGACCTCATCCTCCGCTCCCGCGCCTCGCTGATCGTGCTCAGCAGCACCATCGCCTCCGAGGTGGGCGAGCAGGTGGCGATGGCGGTGGCCGCGGCGCGGCAGACGGGCGGACGGGTGCTGGTGGGCGGGGAAGGGATGCGCAAGGCCCGCCTGCCGGAGGAGGCGAAGCTCCTGCGCTCGCTGCGCGACCTGGAGGCCGAGGCGCGCGGCGCCGGGCGGAAGCGCGCCCGCTCCTGATGATCGCCCGGGGCGCGCGGTGTGGTATGACGCGCAGCCGTTTCCCTGAAGAAGGCGTTCATGAGCGACAAGCCGGAAGAGCAGCAGCAGCCGTCCGCGGCGCGCAGGTCCCAGCCATCGTTCGAAGAGATCCTCCAGGGGGCCGGGGTGACGGAGCCCAAGGCCGCGCCCGCGCCGAAGAAGAGCGCGCAGCCCACCTTCGAGGAGATCCTCGAGTCGGCGCGGCCCGCGCCCGAGGCGCCGCGCCCCAGCGCTCCGCCGCCGGAGCGGAAGAGCCGTCCCCCGCGCCCGCGCGAGGAGCGGAAGATGCCGGTGGTGGTGCACAAGCCCGTGCTGGGCGCCGCCGCCGCCGAGCCCGCGCCCCCGGCCGAGGCGGCGCGGGAGAACCCGCCCGCTCCGCCCCCGCCCGACGATCCCGGCTCGGTGTTCGCCCAGCCCTCTCCGGAGGAGAACACCGATTTCGCCGCCCTGCTGGAGGAGTCGGCGCAGCAGAGACCGGGCAAGCTGCGGGTGGGGCAGAAGGTGTCTGCGCGCGTGGCCCACCTGGGCGGGGAAGTGGCCTTCCTCGACCTGGGAGGCAAGGGCGAGGGGATCATCGACCTGCGCGAGCTGCGCGACGAGAAGGGCGATCTGCTGGTGCACGCCGGCGAGACCCTCGAAGGGTACGTGCTCTCCCTGGGCGAGGGGAACGTGGTGGTCACCCGCTCGGTGCCCAAGGGGGCGGGGCGGGAGATGGTGCAGCAGGCCCTGGACTCGAAGATCCCCATCGAGGGCCTGGTGAGCGGGCAGAACAAGGGCGGGCTGGAGGTCGACCTGGGCGGGATGAGGGGCTTCGTGCCCGCCTCGCAGATCGACATCCGCTTCGTGGAGGATCCCTCGCAGTTCGTGGGGCAGCGCCTGCGCTTCCGGGTGACCGAGCTGCGCGGGGGCAACGCCATCCTCTCCCGCCGCTCGCTGCTGGAGGAGGAGCGGGCGGCGCTGGCCGTGGAGCTGCGCAAGAAGCTGGAGGTGGGCGCGCAGGTGGAGGGGACGGTCACCTCGGTGCGCGACTTCGGCGCCTTCGTCGACCTGGGCGGCCTGGAAGGACTGGTTCACGTCAGCGAGCTGTCGCACGCCCGGGTGGTGCACGCCCAGGACGTGGTGAAGCCCGGTCAGCGGGTGAAGGTGCAGGTGCTGCGCATCGAACCGGACGAGAAGGGGCATGAGAAGATCGCCCTCTCCTTGCGGGCGCTGGAGCAGGATCCCTGGGACGCGGCCCGGCCCCAGCTCAAGGAGGGCGCGCGCCTGCAGGGGAAGGTGGCCCGGCTGCAGCCCTTCGGCGCCTTCGTCGAGCTCTTCCCCGGCGTGGACGGGCTGGTGCACGTCTCGGCGCTCTCCGATCGGCACGTGCAGCATCCGCGCGAGGTGGTGAAGGAAGGGGAGAGCATCTGGGTGCAGGTGGAGTCGGTGGACGACGCGCAGCGCCGGGTGGCGCTGCGGCGCATCGGGGAGGAGGAGGCCCAGGCGCCGGAGGCGGCCAAGCCGGCCAAGGCGCGGCGGGCGCAGGTGGGCGACGTGGTGCAGGCCACGGTGGACAAGTGCGAGGCCTTCGGGGTGTTCGTGCACTGGGACGGGGGCAAGGGGCTGGTGCCCAACGCGGAGCTGGGGACGCCGCGGGGGAGCGACAACCGCAAGACGCTGCCGCCGGGGACCCAGTTCAAGGCGCAGATCCTGGAGATCGACGAGCGGGGGCGGTACCGGCTCTCGCGCTCCGCCGCCGAGCGGGCGGAGAACGCCTCCGACTACCGGGAGTACCAGCGGCAGATGAACAAGCGGATGCCGCCGGGGAAGGGCTTCGGCACGCTGGGCGATCTGCTGCGGGCCAAGCTGCAGCAGACCGAAGACGAGTGAATCAGCGCGCCAGCATCTCTTCCAGGCGACGGCGCACGTCCGGCCACTCGGCGGCGAGGATGGTGTAGTAGGCGGTGTTGCGCGGCCGGCCGTCGTGGGCCGGCTGATATGCGCGCAAGAGCCCGTCGAAGCGCGCCCCCAGGCGCTCGATGGCGCGGCGGGAGCGGGTGTTGCGCTCGTCGGTCTTGAGGGTGACGCGGAAGCAGCGGAAGGTCTCGAAGGCGTGGCGGAGCAGGAGCAGCTTCGCCTCCGTGTTCACCTTGGTGCGCTGCACCTTCTCCGAAAGCCAGGTGTAGCCGATCTCCGCCGCGTCCAGCACGTCCTCGCCGTGGCGCGGATCCTTGCCCGGCCACTCCCAGCGCTGCAGATCGAAGAGGCGCGTGCAGCCGATCAGCTCGCCGCCGGGAAGAAGGATGGCAAAGACCAGCGCCGCCTTCCTCTCCACTTGCCCCAGGGCCTTCTCCACGTACTGGGGCACCTGGGCGGCGGCAGGGACCTGCGCGAACTCGTAGGTGTCGCGCGGTCCCGCGGCGAGCGCCTGCAGGGCCGGGATGTCGGCGCGCGAGAGCGGCCTCAGGACGACGGCGCTTCCTGCCAGGGTCACCGGCTCGATGGGCATCTGGTCCTCATCCGCACAGCTCCTCGCGTATCCAGGCGTGCAGCGGGGCGTAGGCGCGGGCCACCGCCTCCGAGCGCTCCAGCGCCTCCGCGGTGTGCAGCCAGCGCGCGGGGCGCGACTGCTTTCCCACCGAGAGCCCCTTGTACCGGGAGAGCTCCGCCGCCGGACCCTCGGGGTCGAAGCCCCGGGGAGTCCGCTGCAGCTTGTCCGCGATCTCCAGCGTAAGGCCGCCCTTCTTCGCCGCGGCCAGCGCGGACGAGAGCCGCTCCAGCGAGGAGGAGCTGTGCAAAAGCTTGCGAAAGCGATCCAGGCGCGCTTCCTCGAAGGCGTAGATCCCTCCGCCGAAGATCACCTGGTCGGGCGCCACGTGCAGGTACACCGCCGGGGCGTCGTGCTTCTCGGCGCCCTCCCAGAGCAGGGCGGCGACGTGCGTCTTGTAGGGGCTCTTGTCGCGGGAGAAGCGGATGTCGCGGTTCAGCCGGTAGACGCTGCCACCCACCCGGGGGACGAACACCAGCCGGGGCATGCAGTCGCGCAGCCGCCCGGCCAGCTCCGCGCACCACTCCAGCATGGCGGGCACGATCCGCTCGTCCCAGGCGGAGCGGTGCTCCTCGAACCAGGCGCGGTCGTTGTGCTCCCCGAGGCTCTTGAGGAAGGCGAGTCCGTCCTCGGGGAACCCCTCGAACATCGCTCAGAGGGGGCAGTTGCGCAGCAGGTTGAAGTAGTCCTCCTCGCTGCGCGCCTCCTTGGGCTCCTTGACGCTGATGCCGCGGATCACGCCCTCCTTGTCCACCGCGAAGGTGCCCCGCTTGGCGTAACCGGTCTCGCCGAGGAAGACGCCGTACTTCTGCGCCACGTTCCCCTTGGGGTGGAAATCGGAGAGCAGGGTGGCGCTGAGGCCCTCGTCGCGCTTGAAGGCCCGCAGGCTCCAGCGGTTGTCCACGGAGATGCCGATCACCGCCGCGTTCTGCTCCTCGTACTCCCGCTGCTTGCCGGCCATCTGCTTCAGCTCCTTCGTGCAGATGGGGGAGAAGGCGGCGGGGAAGAAGACGATCATCACGTTACGGCCGCGGAAGCTGGAGAGGCGGGTTGGCTTGCCTTCCTCGTCCAGCAGCTCGAAATCCGGGGCGGCGTCGCCGACCTGAAGCATGCATCCTCCGTTGTGGGCGCCCTCTTCTCCGGCTTTTGCCCCGCGCGCGCAAGCCGATTGCGGGCGTGCGGGCGGGTGCCTGCCCTTTCCGGCGTTCGTCCGGGACGTTGCGGCCTGGTCGGGCTTCCGCGCCGGGCCGGCAGTCGCAACCTTGGTCCCACGGGGGTGCGGGGATGCCTGCGGATGCGAAGACGCTGTTGAGAGTCGGATACGGGCTGGTTCCCATCGTGGCCGGGGCGGACAAGTTCACCCACCTCCTGACGGACTGGGACCAGTACCTGAGCCCGGAGGTGGAGGGCCGGCTGCCGGTGGACGGGCGGGCCTTCATGCGGCTGGTCGGGCTGGCGGAGATCGCCGTCGGGGTGATGGTCCTGCGGCGGCCGCGGGTGGGGGGTGCCCTGGCCTCCCTCTGGCTGGCGGGCATCGCCGCCAACCTCCTCTCGATGGGAAAGTACCTGGACATCGCCGCCCGCGACGCGCTGCTGGCCGTGGGCGCTGCGGCCCTCTCCAGCATGTCCGCCCCGAGGAAGCAGGAGCAGCCGCAGATGCCTGCGCGGCGGATGCGGATGGACCCGGTGGGAACGATCCCCACTTCAGTCCATTAGGCGGCTTGCACCTGAACAGATGTTTAGCTAGATCGGTGGGGCGTGACGCTGCCTGCCCGCCGCCTGCCCAAGGATCTGCGCGCTCTAGAGGAGCTGCTGCGGGACGGGCAGATTCGCAGGGCGCCGGCGCTCTCGCCCCGCGAGCCGCGGCCGCTTTCCACCGGCATCGCGGCGGTCGACGCCGCGCTGGGGGGCGGGCTTCTGCGCGGGCACCTGCACGAGATCGTCGGGCTTCCCGGGGCGGGAGGGACCGCCCTGCTCCGGTCGGCGCTGGCCGCGGCCACCCGGGCCGGGGAGAACTGCGCGCTGATCGATCCGGCCGACGCTTTCGACCCCTGGGGATCGGGCATCGACCTCGCCCGGCTCCTCTGGGTGCGGCCGGGCGATCCGGTGCAGGCGCTGCGCGCGGCGGAGATCGCCCTGGAAGCGCGCTTCGCGCTGGTGGCGCTCGATCTCGGCGACCTCGGCGTGCTGCCTTCGCCCCGCCTGCCGCACGGGGTGATCCAGGTGGTGCGTTTCGAGAAGAGGCCCCCCTCGCCGGGGGCCTCGCCCTGGGCGCGGCTGGCGCGGCGGGCGGAGAAGCACGCGGGCGTGCTCCTCTTGCTGGCCCGGGCGGCGCAGGCGGGCACCTTCGCCGCCGTCACCATCGAGATGGAGCGCGGCCGCGCGCAGTGGGAAGGGGAGAAGGGCGCGCCCGGGCGCTTCCTCCGCGGGGCGCAGGCGGTGGGGGCGGTGGCGCGGCACAAACGGATGCCCCCTTCGCCGCCCATTCCCCTCCACCTTTCCCTCGAGCCGAAGTGAACGCCGTCCATGCAGATCGCCTGCCTTTGGGTTTCCGAGCTTTCCCTCGTCGCCGCGCTGCGCGCGGAGCCGCGGCTCTGCGCGGAGGCGCTGGCCGTGGTGCAGGCGGGGCGCGATCTGGGGGGGCGCGCACACGTGCTCGGGGCCACGCCCGGGGCGCAGGGAGTGGCCCGGGGGCAGACGCTGGCGGAGGCGCGCGCAGTCTGCCCCCGCCTGGTGGTGCGGGAGACCTCGCCCGAGCGCGAGCGGGCGGCGGCCCAGGCGGCGCGCGAGGCGGCGGCCGCCGTCTCCCCGCGGGTGGAGGAGGCCGCGCCCGGACTGGTCTATCTCGACGTCTCGGGGCTGGAGTCCCTGATCGGCGACGCGCGGGCGGTGGGCCGCGAGCTGGTGGCGGCGGCGGAGCGGGTGGGGGTGAGGGCGGCGGTGGGCTTGGGGTCGAGCAAGTCCGTGGCCCGTCTGGCGGCGCGGGCGGCGGGGGAGGAGCTGTCGCTGGAGGAGACGCGCTGGGGAGTGGGGGGCGGCGCGTTCCGGGTGGTGGCCCCCGGGGAGCAGCGCGAGTTCCTCGCCGCCCTTCCCCTGCAGGCGCTGGACCTGCCGGACGAGCTGCACGACTCGCTCCGGCGCTTCGGGCTGCACACGCTGGGGGAGGTGGCGGCGCTCCCGCCGGGGCCCCTGGCTGCGCGGCTGGGGCCGGAGGCGGCGCTCCTCTCGCGGCTGGCGCGCGGGGAGGACGGCTCCGCGCTGGCCGCCCGGGGCGAGCCCGAGCGGTTCGAGGAGGGGGAGGAGCTGGATTGGGACGCCTCCTCGCTGGAGCCGCTCCTTTTCCTCTGGAAAGGGCTGCTCGACCGGCTGGCGCAGCGCCTTTCAGCGCGCGGGCTGATGGCCCGGGAGCTCTTGCTCCAGCTCCGGCTGGCGGACGGATCCTGGGACGAGCGGGCGCTGGACCTGGCCGCTCCCACCCGCGAGGTGCCGGCGCTCTTGCAGCTCTTGCGGCTCTGCGTGGAGGGGCGGCCTCCTTCCGCGGGGGTGCGGGCGGTGCGCCTCTGCGCGCTGGCCACCCGCGAGGTGCTGGAGCAGATGCCGCTCTTCGGGCCGCGCGGGGCCAGCCCCCTGCAGCTCGCGGCGGCGGTGGCGCGCCTTTCGGCTCTGGTGGGGCCGGACCGGGTGGGGCGGCCGCAGCTTCCCGATCGCTGGGATCCCTTCGCCCTCGCCTGCGGGAAGTTCGCCCCTCCGCCTCCGCCGCGGGTGCCCGCGGGCGCCGCTCCGGACCTGCCGCTGGCCACGCGCGCGCTGCGCCCCCCGCGCACCGCCGAGGTGCGCTGCGACGAGGCGGGGGCGCCGCTGCTGGTGATCGGCGAGGGGGCGCTGGGCGGGCGGGTGGTGGCGAGCGCCGGGCCCTGGCGGACGGTGGCGGAGTGGTGGACCGAGGCGCCGCTGGCGCTGGACGCGTGGGACCTGGAGCTGGCGGGAGGGCTGCTCGTCCGCGCCGCGCGGGAGCTTGCCACCGGAACCTGGCGGATCGAGGCGGTTTATGACTGACCGCTGCCCCGACTCGTTCCGCAATGAGTTCAATAGTGAACGGCTTTACCCGTTCCGGAACGAGTTCAGTAGTGAACGCTTTTACTCGTTCTGGAACGAGTCGGGCTGGCCGGGGGGCTGGCCATGAAGCGTCCGTCGCGCGAAGAGTTCGAGGAGCGCGAGGGGCGCGAGGCGCTGGCCAAGCGCGGGATCGCGCGGGTCGATCCGCGCAAGTCGCACGAGGACTGTCCCTTCCAACTCGCCATCGACGCCCGCCGGCCGCCTGAGACGCGGCTCTCGCCCTTTCCGCAGGACGATCTGGTGGAGACGCCCGCGCCCCGGCCTTCGCTGGCGCCGGTCGGGGTGCTTTCCGGAAAGAAAGAAGGCGCAGGCGCGAACGCAAACGCAACAGATACAGAAAGGGGCTCCCGTGCCCCGCCCGTGATCATTGTATCGCGCGGGTCCGACACGGCCGGCCGTTCTGCCTGCGACTACGTCGAGCTTCACGCCCGCAGCGCCTTCTCCTTCCTGCGCGCATCCTCGCTCCCCGAAGACCTGGTGGAGGCTGCCGCCGCGGCCGGCCATGCGGTCTTCGGGCTGGCAGACATGGGCGGCCTCTACGGCATGCCCCGCTTCCACACGGCGGCGCGCAAGGAAGGCCTGCGCCCCCTGGTGGGCGCGGCGCTGGAGGTGGAAGGCGGGGGCGAGGTCACGCTGCTCTGCGAGGATCGCGCGGGCTACCAGAACCTCTGCCGCCTGCTCACGCTGGGCCACGCGAAGACGGGCAAGGAGGCGTGCCGCGTCACCCCCGCGCAGCTCGCCGATTTCCGCCAGGGCCTTCTGGCCCTCAGCGCCGGCACCCCCCGGGAGCTGGTGGTCCTCGCCGGCCACCTGGGTACCGGGCGGCTGTTCGCGGAGGTCCAGCGGCACCTCGATCCGCAGGAGGAGCGCGAGAACCGCCGCCGCATCGATGCCGCCCGAGCCCGGGGGCTGCGCCTGGTGGCCGGGGGCGGGGTGCGGCACGCCGCGCCGGAGGGAAAGCCGCTCTACGACGCGCTCACCTGCATCCGGCTGAAGACCACGCTGGACGAGGCGGGGCGGCGGCTCTCGCGCAACGCCGAGCGCCACGTCCGCCCGGCGCCGCAGGTAGCATCCCTCTTCCGCGACCTGCCCGAGGCGGTGCGGGCGACGCGGGCCATCGCCGAACGCTGCGCCTACACCCTCGACGACCTCGGCTACCGGCTCCCCGAGCCCCAGTTCCTCCACGCCCAGTCGCTGGACGGCGAGCTGCGGCACCGCACCCTGGAAGGGGCCCATCGCCGCTACGGCGGCCCCCAGGGCCCGCGCTGGCCGCGGGCCATCGCCCAGCTGGAAAGGGAGCTTTTGCTGATCGCCAGGCTGGGGCTGGCGGGGTACTTCCTCATCGTCCACGACCTGGTGCTCTTCTGCGGCCGCGAGAGCGTGCTGGTGCAGGGGCGGGGATCGGCGGCGAACAGCGCGGTCTGCTACGCGCTGGGGATCACGGCCGTGGACCCGGTGGGGATGAACCTGCTCTTCGAGCGCTTCCTCTCCGAGGAGCGGACCGATTCCACCGGGCACAAGGCCTGGCCGGACATCGATCTCGACCTGCCCAGCGGCGACCAGCGGGAGAAGGTGATCCAGCACGTCTACCAGCGCTACGGCGCCGCGGGGGCGGCCATGACCGCGAACGTGATCACCTACCGGGCCCGCTCGGCCTCGCGGGAGATCGGCAAGGTCCTCGGGCTGCCGCAGGAGGAGCTGGACCGGATCTCGAAGTTGCTCCCCCACTTCGAGTTCACCACCGGCTTCGACTCCCTGCAGAACCGGGCGCTGGAAGGAGGGCTGGCGGTGGACGACCGCCGCGTCCGCCTCTACCTGCGGCTCTGCCAGCAGATCGCCGGTCTGCCCCGCCACCTGGGGCAGCACTCGGGGGGGATGATCATCGCCCGG
>DATKAG010000493.1:0-4297 GCA_035498355.1 Myxococcales bacterium
GTTGTAGCCCTCGATGGGATGGCAGCCCCAGCAGCCCACGTCGATGAAGAGCTTCTTGCCTTTGGAGAGCAGGGGCGCGTGCGAGAGCGTCAGCTCCTGGGTGTGGCACTTGTTGCACTTCGACTGCAGGAACGCGCCCGGGTACTTCTTCCCCATCACCGTCACCTCGTCGGTGAGCGGGTCGTTCCAGTCGTGGTCGTCCTCGCCGTGGCGGAAGGCGCGGTGGCGCACGCCCTTGGTCTGCGCCCCCTGGCCGCCGTGGCAGGTGGTGCAGCCGAAGATCTCCGGGTTGTGGTTCTTGACCAGCATCTCGAAGCGGTGCGGGTGGGTGCGGAAGACCGGCTTGACGTCGAAGGGATCGGTCTTCGCCGCCTCCTCCAGCGCGGCCAGGGTGTCCTTGTCGGTGCAGGCCTGGGCCACCTGCTCCTCGTCCCATGCTCCGCCCTGCGGGCTCCGCCCGGGCGCCGGCAGAGCCGTCGCCCTCCCCTCCGGTTGCTCGCCCTTCATCGCCAACAGCGCCGGGTTGCTGGCGGTGGCGCGCGGCTCGGGCTTCTTCTCCAGGAGCACGGCGCCCTTCGCGTCCTTGAGCACCGTCTTCGTCGTCACGATCGGCCGGGCGCCGGGGCCGCAGTAGGCCCTGGCCATCTCCGTCCACTTCTCCCAGCTCGCCCGCGGCCGGCACTCGGTGGCCTGGGCCGGATCCATCGGCGAGGGCTCCGCCGGCGGCTGGAACCCGCCGATGGGGATGGCGTCGGGGGGCCGGGGAACGTCCTCGCAGATGGCGTCGCGGATCTTCTGGTAGGCGTCGATCACCTCGGGATCGAGCGCGTACTGCGCCTTCATCTCCGCCTCGGGCAGGTTGGCCTTCTTCGCCTCCAGCACCTCCCAGGGAGCGGAGAACCCGCCCTTGTTGATGGCCGCGTGGCAGTTCTGGCAGCGGTCGACGGTGGGCGATCCCCAGGAGTTCTTGAGATTTTCGATCCAGTACTGCTCCATGGTGGGAAACTTCCCCAGCCCGCCGTACGCCTCCAGGCGCTTGTCGATGTCCAGGATGGGCTTCTCGATGGCGTCGATCCTGGCCTGGGCCGCGTCGCGCCGCCGGATGAAGGAGAGCCGCCGGGCAGTGGCCGCCTGGTGGGCGGCGATGGCGTCGTTGTAGATGCGGGTCTTCTCGTCGATCTTCTTCTGCCAGCCGTCGAACTTCGCCTGCAGGGCCTGCTCTTCCTTATCCTCGTTCTCGTGCCGGGCCTCGCGCAGCTTGTAGTAGACGGCGTCCTGGTCGGACTTGTCGAAGCCCAGGTAGAGCTTGGCCTCCGCCTCCTTCACCCGGCCGTCGTCCTCCGCCTTCACCGCCGCGTCGTACTCCTTGCGCTGTTCCGGGTTGCCGCTGATCGCCTCGGTGGCCGCCTTCAGCTCGGCCCGCGCCGCGTCCAGCTCCTTCTTCGTCTCCGGCGCCTCGAGGCGCTTCTCCGCACGCGCCTTGTCGGCGCGCAGGTGCGCCTCCTCCAGCTTGAAGAACTCCCGCTGGTACTCCTTCCAGGGCCTGCGGGGGACCACCTCGTCGTAGACCGCCCAGAGGCTGCTCAGGGCGAGGAGCACGGCGAGGCCGACGAAGGGCCACTTCAGGCTCTGCAGCTCGAGGGGCTTTTTCGCCATGTCAGATATTCAGGATATTTGGGATGACCAGGATGTACTTGATGTTCAGGGTGAGGCGCAGGACCATCTTCACCAGCACCCCCGCCATGATCATGAAGAGGGTGGCCACCGCCCCGTAGCGCACCATGCCCAGCGACTGGAAGAAGGGATGATCCTTCTTCCACCGCCAGACCGCGCCGGGGATCCCCACCAGCCAGCCGAGCACGCAGACGGCGCCGAAGACCATCGCCCCCAGTTCGCTGCGGATGCCGAACTTGTAGGGCAGGTCGATGTTGGTCAGCGGCACCACCTTGTGCGGGTCCCAGTAGTCCCAGGGCATGAAGAGGTTCCAGCCCGGGCCGCGGAAGAAGACGCCGATGGTGATCATCCCCACCCACATGCCGAGGAAGCCGACGAGGAAGATGGAGATGGCGAACTTGCGCTCCGTCCAGGTGTAGTAGCCGTTCCCCCGCGGGTTGACGTCCACGTAAGGGATGATCATCAGCCCGATGATGATCAGGGTGGGCAAGAGCACGCCGGCGATCCAGGGATCGAAGTAGACCAGCATCTCCTGCAGCCCCAGGAAGTACCAGGGCGCCTTGGAGGGGTTGGGCGTCTTGGTGGGGTTCGCCGGCTCCTCCATGGGAGCGTCCACCGTGATGCTCCACACCATCAAGACCAGCAGCAGCACGCAGCCGGAGATGAACTCGGCCCGCACCAGGTACGGCCAGGTGTGCACCTTGTCGGGCAGGTCGGCGGCGGGGAGCACGGCCCGCGCCCGCCCCGACTGCACCTTCACCTCTTCCTGATCGTGAATCACTGCCGGATTGACGTTTTCAGCCATGGTGTGACGCTCTTCGATCCGGCGCCTCCGGCGCCTCCGCCAGGGGGGAGCTCGCTCCCTCCTGGACCCCCCAAGAGCGAGGATCAGGGAATGCCATCTACAGGGGCCCCGAGATGCCGCCGTCCTTCCGGATGCGCCAGAAGTGCAGGATCATGAGGATGGAGGCGATGATGGGGATGAAGATGCAGTGCAGGACGTAGAAGCGGAGCAAGGTCGGCGCCCCCACCACCGTCCCCGCCGTGAGCAGCGCCCGGGCGTCGTAGCGCGGGGTCATGCCCAGCTGCTGCCCCAGGGGGCCTTCGTTCCCCAAAAGCGGGGTGGCCCGCGCCATGTTGGTGCCCACCGTCACCGCCCAGATGGCCAGCTGGTCCCAGGGCAGCAGGTAGCCGGTGAAGGAGAGCAGCAAGGTGAGGGTGAGCAGGTTCACCCCCACCACCCAGTTGAACTCGCGCGGCGGCTTGTAGCTGCCGGTCATGAAGACCCGGAACATGTGCAGCCAGATGAAGATCACCATCCCATGCGCCGCCCAGCGGTGCATGTTGCGCATGATCATTCCGAAGGGGACGTCGAAGTCGAGGTACTTCACGTCCCAGTAGGCGTACTCGCCGGTGGGCCGGTAGTAGAACATCAGCACCACGCCGGTGACCACGGTGACCAGGTAGAGGAGGAAGGTGAGCCCGCCCGCGCACCAGGTGTGCCGGTAGCGGATCCCGTGCCGGCGCATCTTCGAGGGGTGCAGGTGCAGCCAGACGTTGGCGCTGACCTGGAGGACGCGGTTGCGGGGGGTATCGGCGTAGCCGTGGCGGAAGATCGATCGCCAGACGTAGTTGCCGGTGAGCACCTCGCCGAGCTTCATCCTCGGGCGGGGAGTGCCGCGGGTGGAGGGGCTTTCCTTGGGTTCGGCCACGATGTCCTCAGACGCCGGTGAACTTCACGAACGCGCTGGGATCGTCCCACTGGCCCAGCTCGTAGCGATAGCGGAATGCCTTGTCCACCACCAGCTGGCCGTCGTCGGCCAGGGTGATCTTCACCCGCTCCAGCGGCCGCGGCGTGGGTCCTTCGAAGTTGATGCCGTCCTTGGTGTAGCCCGAGCCGTGGCAGGGGCACTTGAACTTGTTCTCCGGGCCCAGCCAGCGGGGCGTACAGCCCAGGTGGGTGCAGATTCCCAGGAGCGCGTAGAAGCCGACCTGCGTGCGCACGATCCAGACCCGCTGCGACTTCATCCACTTCTCGGAGACGTCGCCCACCGTGTAGTCGGTGGGAAGGCCCGCCTTGAAGCTGGTGGGCGGCTCGAAGAGCACCCGGGGAAAGAGCAGTCGCAGGATCGCGCCGCCGGCGGCCGCGAAGCAGGTGAGGATGGCTCCCCACCCCAGAAGCGACAGGATGTCGCGCCTCGACCAGATGAAGTTGCCGCTCTCCGCTTCGGGGATGCCTGGATTTCCGCCCGGCAATTCAGCTCCTCTGTTGCAAGCCGCTGAGAAGAGAGGACACTTCCTGACACGAACGATCGCGACCGGTCAAGCAGCCGATCGGGGTGCGACAGGTTGACGCAGGGTTTGACCACCCGCAGCCGGGTCGGGTACTTGTGGCGGCGCATGGGCCCGCTTCAGAACTTCTGGGCGATCGTGTCGGTCCCCGACAACATCCCCATCGTCTTCATGCTGCTGCTCGTCGGCTACTTCACCTGGGTCAGCTTCGACGAGGCGCGGAAGAACGACCGGCTGATCCGCGAAGGGCGCAAGGATCAGATCCTGCGCCGCATGCAGGACTGATCCCGAAGCCTCGCACCCAAACGCGATCCTGAATCGTCAGTGATGG
>DATKAG010000494.1:0-17796 GCA_035498355.1 Myxococcales bacterium
GTATGAAGCCGTCGTCGATCCCCAGCTTGCGCCGCGTCTCCGCAGGCACCGAGGCGTGGGTCATGATCGCCGGGTGCTCGATCAGGCTCTCCACTCCGCCCAGCGACTCGGCCACCGCGAAGAGGCGCACCGCCTTGAGGAAGGCCCGCGCGGCGGGCAGGCCGCCCTTGATCACGAAGGTGAGCATTCCGCCGAACCCGCTCATCTGCCGGCGGGCCAGCGCGTGCTGGGGATGCCCCGGCATCCCCGGCCAGGTGACGCGCTCCACCTGGGGATGGCGCTGCAGCGCCTCCACCACCAGGCGCGCGTTCTCCTCGTGCCGCTCCATGCGCACGTGCAGGGTCTTCAGCCCGCGCAGGACGAGGAAGCAGTCGAGCGGCCCGGGCACCGCCCCCACCGCGTTCTGCAAGAAAGCGAGCTTCTCGTGCAGGTCGTCCCGGCGCAGCACCAGCGCGCCCGCCACCACGTCGCTGTGGCCGTTGAGGTACTTGGTCATGGAGTGGGCCACCACGTCGAATCCCAGCTCCAGCGGCCGCTGGAAGTACGGGGTGGCGAAGGTGTTGTCGCAGACGGAGACAGCCCCGCGCTTGCGGGAGATTTCGGCCAGCGCGGAGAGATCGCAGATCTTCAGCATCGGGTTGGTGGGCGTCTCCACCCAGAGCAGCTTCGTGTTCGGGCGGAAGGCGGCCTCCACCGTGCGGGGGTCGGTGACGTCCACGTAGGTCTGCTCGATGCCCAGCCGCTTGAAGACCTTGTCCAGCAGCCGGAAGGTGCCGCCGTAGAGGTCGTCGCTCAGCACCACGTGGTCGCCAGAGGAGAGCAGGTGGAGCACCGCGTCCGTGGCCGCCAGCCCGCTGGCGAATGCCAGCGCGTGCTTGCCGTTCTCCAGGGCCGCAAGGCACCCCTGCAGGGCGTCGCGGGTGGGGTTGCGGGTGCGCGAGTACTCGAAGCCCTTGTGCTCCCCCGGCCCCGACTGCGCATAGGTCGAGGTGAGGTAGACCGGCGTCATCACCGCGCCGGTGGTAGGGTCGGGCTCCTGGCCGGCGTGGATCGCCTTGGTCTCGAACCGATCGGAGTCGCGGGTGCTCATGGGGCGCCTCCATAACACGGCGTTGGCGCAGGCGGGCCCCTTCGCCATCCTCGCCGCCGGCGCGCTCTGGCTCCGCTCCCACCGCGACCAGCTTCCGGCGATGGTGCCTTTGCACTGGAGCGCCCGCTTCGAGCCCGACAGCTTCGCGCCCCGCGACTCGGCCGCCGTCGCGCTGCCGCTCCTCTTGGGGCTGATCGTCTGCCTGATCCTCTTCGGCTTCCAGGCTGGCCTGCGACGCAGCGCCTCGCAGGGCCCGCTGCGCGACGCCACCCTGGGGATCCTGCTCGTCGGCGAGTACTTCTCCGCCCTGGTCTGCTGCGGACTGCTGGCCGCCTCCGCCAGCGACGGGCGCCTGCTCAAGCCGGTGCTGGCCCTCAGCTTCCTGGGCGTCCTGGCCCTCCTCGTCCTCACCTGGCTGGGCCTGCGCCGCGTCCCGCGCGAGCCGGCGCGCAATCCCTCCGCCTGGAAGGGCGGCCTCTTCTACGTGGACAAGGCGGACCCGGCGCTCTTCGTCCCCAAGCGCAGCGGCCTGGGATACACCTTCAACTTCGGCCATCCCTGGGCCCTGCCGCTCACCGTGCTCCTGCTCGGGGTGCCGCTCGCGGTGGGGCTGGCCGCGATGTTCTGGCGCTGAATCAGCGGACGGAGACCCGCGTCCCCAGCCAGTCGATCAGGTCGATCTTGGTGAGGATGGCCGCCAGCTGATCGCCGTCCTTGACGATGGCCACGTGGTCGGTGGCGAACAGCTCCTTCAGCCGGGACACCGGCGTGCGCAGCGTCACCACCCCTGCCAGCGGCTTCATCACCGCCGAGATGGGCTCGTCCAGCTTGTGCCGGCCGTCCAGCAGCGCCTGCAAGAGATCCACCTCGTGCAGCATGGCGATGGGCTTGTTGCCCGGCTCCACCACCGGGAGCTGGGAGATGCCGTGGCGCTTCATCAGCTCCACGGCGTGCTTGGCGTGGTCGGAGGCCTTCACCGTGTGCACCGGCGGCCGCTTGCCGCCGAGCAGGTCGGCCACCGTCCCCAGCCGGTCGGTGGGGTCGAGGAAGCCGTTGTCCTTCATCCACTCGTCCGAATAGAACTTCGTGATGTAGCGGGAGCCGCTGTCGGGCAGGATCACCACGATGTTCTTGCCCGCGCCGATCTCCCGGGCCAGGTCCACCGCCACGTGCGCCGCCGACCCGGAGGAGCCGCCGCCGAAGAGTCCCTCCTCGCGCGCCAGCCGCCGGGCCATGACGAAGCTCTGCTTGTCGTCCACCCGGCGCACGTCGTCCAGCACGGAGAAGTCCATCGCCTTGCAGAGCATGTCCTCGCCGATGCCCTCCACCTTGTAGACGTGGGGCTGCACCAGCTTTCCCGTCTTGAACCAGTCGAGGTAGACGGAGCCTTCCGGGTCCACCCCGATGTTGCGCATGCCCCGGAACTTCTCCTTCAGGTACTTCCCCGCGCCCGACATGGTGCCGCCCGTGCCCAGGCCGGCGACGAAGAAGTCCAGGTCGAAGCCGGCCCGGCGGCAGTCCTGCTCGATCTCCGGCCCGGTGAGCTGGTAGTGGGCGAGGATGTTGTCGGGGTTGTGGTACTGGTTGAGCATGAACGAGCCCGGCGTCTCCCGGTGGATGCGCTTGGCCGTCTCGTAGTAGCTGCGCGGGTCCTCCGCCGGCACGTTGGTCGGCGTCACCACCACCTCCGCCCCGAAGGCCTTGAGCGAGTTCACCTTCTCCATGCTCATCTTGTCGGGCATGGTGAAGACGCAGCGGTACCCCTTCACCGCCGCCCAGAGCGCCACGCCCATCCCGGTGTTGCCCGAGGTGTTCTCCACGATGGTGCCGCCGCGCCGGATGCGGCCTTCGCGCTCCGCCTTGTCGAGGATGAACATGGCCATGCGGTCCTTGACCGCCCCGCCCGGGTTCATGAACTCGCACTTGGCGTAGATCGCCGCGTCCTCGGGCCCGGCCACCTTGTTCAAGCGCACCAGCGGGGTGTTGCCGATGGCCTGCAGGATGTTCTGGAAGACGGGCATTTGGGCGGCTCCCGCGCAGCGAAGGATTGGCGAGTTTAGATCAGGTGGCCCGCCCGTGCGTGCTACTGTCGGGCCGCATGAACGAGGGCCAACTGCGCGCCGCGTATACCTCGGCGACCGGGCAGCCGGCAGCGAGCGTGCAGCGGCTGCCGGGCGGGGCGGGGAACCGCATCTACTGGCGGGTGCGCGGCCCCGAGGGCAAGAGCGCGGTGGTGATGGAGCTTCCCGCCGACCCGGTGAAGAGCGAGGAGGCGAGCAAGGACCACGCTCCCGCCGAGCTTCCCTTCCTCAACGTGCAGCGCTACCTGGAGCGCATCGGCGTGCGCGTCCCCCACGTGCTGCTCGACGCGGCGAAGGACGGCTTTCTGGTGATCGAGGACCTGACCGATCGCACGCTGGAGCGGGCGCTGAAGGAGGGGATGGATCGGAAGAAGCTCTACACCGAGGCCATCGACCGGCTGGCGCGGCTGCGGGCGCACGCGGAGCAGAATCCGGACCCGTCCTGCCTGGCCTGGACGAGGGCGTTCGACTACGACCTCTACCACTGGGAATTCGAGCACTTCATCGAGTACGGCCTGTTGGGACGCCGGGCGAAGCCCAGCGAGGCCGAGCTGGCCATCCTCCGCCACCACTTCGCGCACATCTGCCGGGAGCTGGCGGCCGCGCCGCGCAGCTTCACGCACCGCGACTACCAGAGCCGCAACATCATGGTGCTGCCCTCCGGCGAGCAGGTGGTGATCGACTTCCAGGACGCGCTGCAGGGCCCGCGGCAGTACGACCTGGTGGCGCTCCTGCGCGACAGCTACGTGGAGCTGGACCGGCCGCTCATCGACCAGATGCTCTCCCGCTACCTGGAGCGCTTCGAGGCGGAAGGCGGCGAGCGCCTCGACGCCGGCGGGTTCGTGGCCTTCTTCGACCTCCTCACCGTGCAGCGCAAGCTGAAGGACGCCGGCCGCTTCGTCTTCATCGACCAGGTGAAGAAGAACCCCTCCTTCCTCCCGCACATCCCCAGCTCGCTGCGCTACGTCCGCGACGCCCTCAAGCGCCAGCCGGCGCTGCGGGAGGTCCAGGACATCCTCCGCAAGCACGTCCCCGAGCTCCGGTAGGAAGATCTATTTCGCTCGCTCGAAGTGGAACTCCGAGAGATCGCGCGGGGCGGGGCCGCCGTCGGGGAGCATGAGGCGCTTGCAGTCCTCGCCGATCGGGGCGCTGGTTTCGGAGACGACCTGGAGGCCGGCGGGCCCGCAGGCGGTGATCCGGGTCTCGAACTCGGTGGGGCAGAGGTGTCCGCCCTGGGTCGCATCCGAGCTGCGCATCGCGCCCGCGAGGGCCTCCGCGGTCCGGTGGAATTCGAAGGTGATGGCGGGGGTCGGAGCGGTGAGCCCGCCGTCGTCCGCCCGCTGCAGGAATTCGCCGGCGACCGTGCCGCCATCGTCGCGGAAACGGTACGCAAAATGCCGATCGCTGGAGTTCAGCCAGAGGCCGGAAAGGTCCTGGTCGCAGAAGCGCGGAGCCTTCTTGCAGCCCGCGGCCAGAAGGCAAGCGACGAGCAGCGTTGACCGGCCGGTTTGGTGTCCCATCGGGGCCGGCGTTACTATCACGAAATGCGGCTGCTGCTCGTGGTGCTCTGGCTCCTGGGCGTTCCGGCGGAGAAACCGGCTCCGGTCCCCGAGAACAGCGGGAAGGCGCCTCCCAAGGCCGCTCCCGCGCACCCGCGCAAGCGCCACATGCCCATGCCGGAGCCGCCTCCGGGGCAGCCCCGCGCGGAGAAGACCAAGACGGCGATGGCGTGATTCAGAGCGGCCCCAGGAGCAGCCTCTCGCTCTCCTCCACGTCGGCGAAGTCCTCCAGCAGCACCTCCGCGCCGTGCTCCGCGAGCTGCTGCACGCTCCAGCGCCCCGTGGCCACGCCGCAGGCCGGCAGCCCCGCCTCGTGCGCCGCCAGCACGTCGCGCGGGGTGTCGCCGATCACCAGCCCCTCCGTCGCGCCCAGCTCGCGCGCCCGCTTCCAGGCCGCGCGCACGATGTCGGGGCGGGGCTCCGCGTCGCTGCCGTAGCCGCCGAAGCGGAAGACGCCCCAGAGGCCGGCGGAGGTGAGCTTCAGCTCGGCCCCGCGCGAGACGTTCCCCGTGCAGAGGCCGAGAAGGGCGTCCGCGCGCCCGCGCAGCCGCTCGATGAGCTCCGGCACTCCCGGCTGCGCCACGTACACCTGCCGGGCGCATTCCTCCGCCAGCGCCTGCAGATAGCGCGCCAGGACCGCGTCGATCTCCGCCTCCCCCACGACCCGCATCCTCTGCTCGATGGGGATCGCCTGGTCTCCCTCGGCCGCCAACAGGGCGCGGGCGATGGCCCGGTCCGTCATCCCGTCCAGCCGCATCTTGCGCAGCTCGGCCACCGCCTGGGGGCGCGCGTGCAGCGCCTTTCCCAGCGCCCGGCTTCCCGCGCCGCCGCTGCGGGTGAGCGTGCCGTCCAGGTCGAAGAGCAAGGCCCTCATGCGCCGGATACGACCAGCTCGGAGAAGCGGAGGGTGGGAGCCACGGTGGAGGCGCGGAAGTCGAGATCGTCGCCCACCGCGTCGATGCCCCGAAGCATCTCCAGGAGGTTCCCGCTCACCGTCACCTCCTGCACCGGGTACGCCAGCTCGCCATTCTCGATCCAGATGCCGTTCGCGCCGCGCGAGTAGTCGCCGGTGACCGCGTCGGCGCCCCGGCCCAGCATGGCGGTGACGTAGAGGCCGCTCTTCACGCCCTTGACGATCTCCTCGGGCTTCATCGTCCCCGGCTCCAGGTAGAAGTTGCTGGTCCCGATGGCGGGCAGGCTCGCCCAGGCGCGCGAGGCGCTGGAGGTGCTCTCCGCCTCCGCCTTGCGGGCGGTGGTGGCGTCGTAGAGGAAGCCCCGGAGGATCCCGTCCTCGATCACCGCGGTCCGGCGCGAGATCACCCCTTCGCCGTCGAAGGGCCGGGTGGCGATGCCCTGGGGCAGGGTGGCGTCGTCGACCAGGGTGACGCCGGGGGAAGCCACCCGCTTGCCCAAAAACCCTCCGAGGAAGCTCGACTTCTTGTGCACCAGAAGGCCGTTCACCGCCGGGGAGAGCCCGGCGATGAAGCTGGCCGCCATCTGCGGGTCGAAGACCACGGGCACTCGCTGCGTCTTCGGCTTGCGCGCGCCCAGCATGCGCGCCGCGCGGCGGGCGGCGATGCGGCCCACCTCTTCCGCCGGCTGCAGCTCGTCCAGCTTGCGGCGGGTGTCGCTCCAGGAGGCGGTCTGGAGCTGGCCGTCCGCCTCCGCCACCGGCGAGCAGTACACGTAGGCGTAGGAAGCGCGCGACTCGCCCCGGGCCCCGCGGCTGGAAAAGATGGCCGCCTGGGAGAGGAAGTCGCCGGCCCCGGTGGAGTCGAACTTGCGCACCCGCGGGTCCGCCCCCCGGGCCGCCTTCTCCGCCTCGCGCGCCGCCCGCAGCTTCCACTCCGGGGAGATCTCCTCGATGGCGGCGTCGTACTCGCCCTCCGCGGCCGCGCCCAGCTCCGCGCCCCTGGGGAGCCCGTTCGCCGGGTCCCTGGCGGCGCCCTTGGCGAGGGCCACCGCCCCTTCCGCCAGCTTCTTCAGGCCCTCTTTGGAGAGGTCGGTCCCGTAGGAAAACCCCAGCCGCTGCCCGCTGATCACCCGCAGGCCGATTCCCTTGGAGGAGGCCTGCTGCAGCTCCTCCACCTCGCCGTCGCGCACCCGCACCGAGGCATCGCGCGTCCGCTCGGCATAGGCCTCCGCCTCTGCCGCGCCCGCTTTGCGCGCAAGGGAAACCAGCTGCTCGCAGGTGTCGAGCAGGCTCATGCCCCGGTGCCTCCCACGGTGACGCCCTCGATGCGCACCGTGGGCAGGCCCACGCCCACGGGAACGGACTGGCCGTCCTTGCCGCAAGTGCCCAGGCCCGGGTCGTGCGAGGCGTCGCTGCCCACGGCGCTGACGTTCTTCAGCGCCTCCGGTCCCACGCCGATGAGCATCGCGCCCTTGACGGGCCTTCCGATCTCGCCCTTCTCGATCAGGTAGGCCTCGCTGATCTCGAAGACGAAGTTGCCGTTGGAGATGTCCACCTGCCCGCCGCCGAACTGCCGGCAGTAGAGGCCCTTGCCCACGCCGGAGATGATCTCGTCCGGCGTCTGGTCGCCCGGCGCGAGGTAGGTGTTGGTCATGCGCGGCAAGGGAGCGTAGCGGAAGCTCTGCCGCCGCCCCGACCCGGTGCTGCGCTGGCCGGTGAGCCTGGCGTTGAGGTGGTCGTAGAGGTAGCCCCTGAGCACGCCGTTCTCGATCAGCACCTTGCGCTCGCCCGGGTTGCCCTCGTCGTCCACGTTGATGGAGCCGCGCCCGCCGGCCACGGTGCCGTCGTCGATCACCGTCACCAGCTCGCTCGCCACCTTCTCCCCCAGCTTGCCGGCGAAGAGCGAGGTGCCCTTGCGGATGAAGTCCGCTTCCAGCCCGTGGCCTACCGCCTCGTGCAGGAGGATGCCGCTCCAGCCCGGCGCCAGCACCACCGTCTGCGGCCCGGCGGGGGCGGGAACGGCGCCCAGCGTCGCCACCGCCTGCCGCGCGGCCTCCTTGCCGATCTGCGCCGGGGAGAAATCCTCGAAGAAGCGGAAGTCCACCCGGCCGCCGCCGCCGTAGAAGCCGGTGCGGCGCTCGTTCTTCTTCCCGAAGGCCACGCACTGGACGGAGAGGCGGCAGAGGTCCTGCCGGTCCTCGGCGAGGTGGCCCAGGGTGTTGGCCACGAGGATCTCGCGCGTCTGGTCGGCGTAGCCGCCGGTCACCTGCTTCACCCGCCTGTCGTAGGCGCGGGCGGCCGCGTCGGCCTGCTGGAGCAGCTCGATCTTCCGCGACACGTCCACCGAGGCGAGCGGCGTGCGCACCTGGTAGTGGGTGGGCAGCGGGGTGCGCGACATGTTCACCGGCCCCGGCTGGCGGTTCCCGTCGGCGATCAGGGCGGCGGTCTGCGCGGTGCGGAGCAGGGCGGGCTCGTCCAGGTCGTCGGAGTGGGCGTAGCCCACCTGCGCGCCGCGGATGGCGCGCACGCCCACGCCCGTGACCGAGCCGGACTGCGCGCTCTTGATGCTCCCTTCGTCGAGCATGGCGGCGGTGCTGGTGTTGCGCTCGACGTAGACCTCGGCGAACTCCGCGCCGCGCGACATGGCGGCCGAAAGGAGGCGCTCCACCAGGGGGAGCGGCAGCAGCGGGGCGCGGGCTTTGGCCTGGCTCTTCCGGGGCATGGGCTTCAACTAACGCCCATGCCCCGGGAAGTGAAACTAAAATTCAGTCATCGTCAAAGAAGGCCCTGGGGTTGTGGAACAGCCCCAGGTCGATGGAGTTCCCCATCGCGTCGTAGCCCGGGGTGTTGGGGTGCGTGTAGTCCCCGCAGTTCCAGCTCGTGGTCAGGCTGGGCACCGTGCCGCCTGGCGCCGTCCAGATCGACTCGCCCGGCACCGCGTCCGACCCGACGACGATGGGCCCCGCCGTCAGGGAGCCGAAGTCGATCAGGCCGTCGAAGGTGATGCCGTCCGCGTCGGGGGCGTGCATCCAGTGGTTCACTTGCAGCCGCTGCGACTCCATGCTCCCCGTCCAGCCGGTGAGCGGCGCGGGGCGGGCTCGAGGCATGATGGTGACGCCGAAGATGGGCACGCCGGCCGCGTGCACCCGGTTGATGATTGTCTTGGTGTCCGCGATCACCTGGGGAGCGAGGGCGCCGCCGGTGATGTCGTTCGTGCCCTCGAAGAAGATCACGTGCGAGAGGCCCGCCCGGTCGAGCACATCGCGGTCCAGCCGGTCCAGGGCCGCCGGGCTCCCACCGCCGCGGATGCGGTTGCCGGCGATGCCCTCGTCCACCACCGCCTTGCGCTGGCTGTGGGGCAGGCCGGAGATGCGCTGGGCCAGCACGTCCACCCAGCGCAGGTAGAGATCGGGGCGATCGACGCCGGCGGCGTCGCGGGTGCTGCAGCGGCCGTCGGTGATCGAGTCTCCGAAGGCCACGACGGTGCCCTCCGCGTCATCGCTCTCCACGTCGACGGCGGCCACCCAGAAGAAGGGGAAGTTGCCGCCGCCATCGGGGATGGCGGTGAAGCCGTCGCCCGAGGTGCTGGAGGCATGTCCGCCCGCCGCCCAGTAGTTGGTCACCAGGCCGAGCGCGTGCGCGCTCACGTCGGTGGCCGTGGTCACCTCCAGGCTCACCGCCAGGCGCTGGAAGGCCCGCACCTTGAAGCGCACCGGGTCGCTGTAGGCGCCGCTCTCCACGGGCGGCGGGGAGGTGAGGCCGGGGCCGGGGCCCAGGGTCAGCCCGGGACGGCCGCCGAACGTGAGTCGCACGTTGGAGTGCGGGACCAGGGCCGCGCCGGAGTCGAGCACGCCGATGTAGGCGGCCGAGATCACCAGCGGGGCCTGCCCCATGGTGTTCTCGATCTTCACCCGGACGTGATCGCCCGAGACGGTGGGGCGGACGATCATGCGGAAGCTGCTTCCGCTCAGGGGAACGCCCGTCGGGACCTGGCGCGCGCCGTGCGAGACCGTCCAGGCGGAGAGCCAGCGGCTTCTGTGGTGCTCGAAGCCGTGCGCGTAGGCGCCGGCGGCGAGCAGGACGGAGAGCAGGAGCAAGCGGGGAACGAGGGAGCTGCGCGATGCGCTGCACTTCATCGGCAAGAACCTCCTGGGCCGTGCGGTGGAGCGCGGCCAATGCGCCCCTAGACCCTGGACGATCGCGGAATCAAGGAGCGCCGGGTCAAGGCGCGGGTCCCGGGAAAAAACGCGCGCCCCGCAAGAGCTTGCAGGGTACTAGGATATCCGTCCCGTGCGCCTCTTCTTCTCCCTGCCCCTGCCCGCCGAGGTGAAGCAACGGCTGCGGCCCGCGCTGGACGCCGCCATCGAGGCGAGCGGCGGCGGGGTGGGGTTCACCAGGCTCGACCAGCTTCACTTCACCCTCGCTTTTCTCGGCGAGCAGCCGGGAGAGGAGCAGGCGCTGGCGGCGGGCGAGTCGCTGCGCGAAGTGGCCTCGTTCGAGCTGGCTCTTTGCGGCGCGGGCGCCTTCCCCAGCGCCGGGCGGCCGCGGGTGCTTTGGATCGGGGTGACCACGGGCGGCGCCGAGCTGGTCGCGGCGGCGGAGCGCTTGCGGGGCGCGCTGGAGCAGCGCCGCTTCAAGCTGGAGGAGCGGAAGTTCCACCCCCACCTCACGCTCGGCCGGGTGCGGCCCCAAGGCGAGAAGGGGGCCAGGCGGGCGCTGGCCACCATTCCGCCCGGCGAGCTGGCGCGCTGGACGGCGCGGGAAGCCTGCCTGATGCAAAGCGTGTTGGGGAAGGGCGGAGCGACGCACACCGTGCTGCGCGCGTTCCCCTTCCGCTGATAGGCTGCCGCGCGATGGCGAAAGCAGAGGAGATCGCGCGTGGCGAGCTGGACGCGCTCAGGGCGCGGGGGCTCTTGCGGGAGCTTACGCCCTTGCGCTCCCTGCCCGGGCCCGAGGTCGAGCTGCGGCCCGGGGAGCGGCTGATCAACTTCTCCTCCAACGACTACCTGGGGCTGGCGGGAGATCCGCGGATCGCGAAGGCGCTGGCGGAAGGAGCGCGGGCCTGGGGAGCGGGAGCGGGGGCCAGCCGGCTGGTGTGCGGGGACTTCCTCGCCGGCCAGGAGCTGGAGGCGGAGCTGGCGGAGTTCGCGGGGAGCGAGGCGGCGCTGCTCTTCGCCAGCGGGTACGCGGCCAACTGCGGGATCCTTCCTTCCTTTGCCGGGCCGGAGGACCTGGTGCTCTCCGACGCGCTCAACCACGCCTCGATCATCGACGGCTGCAGGCTTTCCCGGGCGCGCATCGAGGTCTACCCGCACGCGGACGTGGAAGCGGTGGAGCGGGCGCTGCGGGCGCCGGCGCGGCGCAAGCTGGTGGTCACCGACGCGGTCTTCTCCATGGACGGAGACCGGGCGCCTTTGCGAGAGCTGGCGGAGATCTGCTTGCGGAGCGGAGCGCTGCTCATCGTCGACGAGGCGCATGCCACCGGCGTGCTCGGCCCGCGCGGGGCGGGCCTCGGGGCGGAGCTGGGCGTGGTGCCGGACGTGCGCATGGCTACCTTGTCGAAGGCCTTCGGGGTGGCGGGGGCGTACGTGGCGTCGGCGCGGGCGGTCTGCGACCTGTTGGTCAACCGCGCCCGGCCGCTGATCTTCTCCACCGCGCTTCCGCCGGCGCTGGCTTGCGCGGCTTCGGCCTCGCTGAAGATCCTCTCCGGCCCCGAGGGGGAGGCGCGCCGGGCCCACCTCTGGAGCAACGTCCGCCGCTTCGCCGCGGGGCTGAAGGAGATGGGGATCGCGGCGCGCGACGGCTCGGCGATCTTCCCGGTGGTGCTGGGAGGGGCGGAGAGGGCGGTCGCCGTCGCGGCAAGGCTGCGGGAGCTGCGGGTGCTGGCGAAGGCGATCCGGCCGCCCACCGTGCCGCAAGGGACGAGCAGGCTGCGGTTCGCGATGACGGCGGGGCATTCCGAGGAGCAGGTGGCTGAGGCGATCGCGGCGCTACGCGCGGCGATCTGAGCGGTCCGTTCACGGCCACGTCGCCGTCGCCGTCGCCGTCCACGTCAACGATCACGTCAACGATCACGTCAACGATCACGTCAACGATCACGTCAACGATTCTCACTGGTCAGCCGCTTGGTTTTGCCAGGAGCAACACCTCGGTGGGCTTGCCCGTGGGCGAGCCGCCCTTCGGCTCGGCGGACACCGCCAGGGCGGCCGCTCCGGCGGAGAGGAGGCGGGAATCGAACTCCGCCACCGCCACGCCGTTGGCCGCCGAGGCGACCAGGCCGGCGGGAGCCGGCGCCGCGCCCTTGGCGGCGGGAACGACCCAGAGCTGGTAGTCGCGATCGGCGGCGGGCAGCAGCGTGGTCGAGACCAGCAGGGCGCGCCTCCCGTCGGGAGCCAGGACCGCGAAGGCGGACTGTCCCGCCTTGCCCACCCCCGTGAAGGCCACCACCCGGGCTCCGGGGCGCTCGAGAAGCGCGATGGCCTCGCGCGCGGAAGCGCTGCCGGTGCGGGCCGCGTCGAGCGCCCGCGCGCAGCGGCCGGCGAGATCGGCCGAGCGATTCGCGGCGGCGGCCGCCTGCTCCGCGCCGGCCTTCAGCGCGCCTGCCTCGTCGCGCAAGCGGTTGCGGTCGCGCAAGAGGAGGAAGGCCGCGACGGCCAGGGCCGCGGCCACCGCCCACCCCGCTGAAGCGGGCCAGGCGGGGCGCCTCCGCGCCGGCGCCGCGAGGCCGGCCTCGATGCGCTGCCAGACCCGCTCCGCCACCCGCGGCTCGTCCAGGGCGGAGGCGAGGCGCCCGGCCGTGGCCCGCGCCTTCTGCAGCGCCTCCTTGCAGCCCTCGTGGTGCAGCTCGAGCAGGTGAGCCTCGGCCGCGGCGCGCTCCTCCGGCTCCAGCGCGTCCAGCGCGAAGGCGCCCGCCAGCTCCTTGAACTCCGCGCAGGTCATTGCTGCATCTCCGGCAAGAGCGCGGCCAGCTTCTCCATCGCCATGCGGATGCGGGTCTTGATGGTGCCCAAGGGCTCGCCCACCTGGCGGGCGATCTCGCTCTGGGAGAGCCCGGAGTAGTAGGCCAGCTCGATGGCCTTGCGCTGCGCCTCGGGGAGCGCCTGCAGGGCGGCCCGCACCCGGTCGCGCTCCTGCCGCCGCTCCGCGGAGAGGACGGGCAGGTCGGGTTCGCCGGAAGGCTCGCTCCCCGCCGCCTGCGCCACCCGGCTCGAGCGCTGCCGCGCTCCTTCTGGTACTCGGGCGCGCGCCGTCAGATCTCCAGGAACGTCTCCTGCACCACTTCCTCCGCCTCGGCCGTCATCCCAGCACCCGGGCCGCGATGGCCAGCGCCCGTCCCGCGAACGCATCGTAGAGCGCGCGCAGGGCGGCGCGCTCGCCGCGGACGATGCGCGCGATGGCGTCTTCCGCCGCCAAGGCCGAGGCGGCGGTCAGGAGCAGGAGCCAGGACACCGGCGCAACATCCTCTGCTGGGCCCCGGGTTCGCAAGCAAGAGGGGGCCTCCCGGGTACGCCGGCCGCGGGCGATCGGATTCGTGGCGCGCGTGCTAGAACCGCCGCGATGAGCTCCCCGGAGATTCCCAAGGCGGTGGAGGACGCCGAGGCGCGCCACCAGCGGCTGCTGGCGCTGGACCGCGCGCACGTCTGGCATCCCTTCACCCAGATGCAGACCTGGATCGAGCCGTTGCCGGGGGACGAGCCGGTGATCATCGACCACGCCAGCGGGTCGTGGATCTTCGACACCCAGGGCCGCAAGTACCTGGACGCCATCTCCTCGCTCTGGGTGAACGTGCACGGGCACCACCGGCAGGAGCTGGACGGCGCCATCCGCCTGCAGCTGGAGAAGGTGGCGCACACCACGCTGCTCGGGCTGGGCTCGCCGCCGTCCATCGAGCTGGCCTGGGAGCTGGTGCAGCGCGCCCCCAGGGCGGGGCTGGCCCCGGGCGATCACGGGCTGAACAAGGTCTTCTTCTCCGACAGCGGCTCCACGGCGGTGGAAGTGGCGCTGAAGATGGCCTTCCAGCACTGGAAGCAGCGGGGCATCCCGGAGAAGCGCAAGTTCGTGGCCCTGGCGGAGGGCTACCACGGCGACACCATCGGGTCGGTGAGCGTGGGCGGGATGGATCTCTTCCACGAGATCTTCCGGCCGCTGCTCTTCGGCTGCCTGCGGGTGCCCGCGCCCTACGCCTATCGCTGGCCCACCGGGCCCAAACACTGCCTGGAGGCGGCGGCGCTGGCGGCGGAGTCGGTGATCCACGGGCGGAACGAGGAGATCGCGGCGGTGGTGATCGAGCCTCTGGTGCAGGGCGCGGCGGGGATGATCACGCACCCGCCCGGGTACCTGAAGCGGATCGCGCGCGCCTGCAAGGAGAACAACGTGCTCCTCATCTGCGACGAGGTGGCCACCGGCTTCGGGCGCACCGGGACCTTGTTCGCCTGCGAGCAGGAGGAAGTGGTGCCGGACTTCCTCTGCCTGGCGAAGGGACTGTCGGGAGGGTACCTGCCGCTGGCGGCCACCCTCACCACCGACGCGGTGTACGAGAGCTTCCTCGGGCCCTTCGAGTCCAAGCGGACCTTCTTCCACGGCCACAGCTACACCGGCAACGCCTTGGCCTGCGCGGTGGCGCTGGCCTCCTTGCGGCTGTTCGACGAGGAGCGCGTGCTGGAGCACTCGCAGAAGATGGCGGAGCGGCTGGCCCAGGGGCTCGCGCCGCTGGCCGAGCTGGCGCACGTGGGCGACATCCGGCAGCGGGGGATGATGATCGGGATCGAGCTGGTCAAGGACCGCAAGACGAAGGAGGAATATTCCTACGCCGAGCGGATGGGGCACAAGGTGGCGCTGATGGCGCGCAAGCACGAGCTGATGCTCCGGCCCCTGGGCAACGTGGTGGTGCTGATGCCGCCCCTCTCCATCAAGCCGCAGGAGGTCGATCTGCTGGTGGACGGGGTGCGCGAGTCGATCCTCGAGGCGACGGGGTGAAGGGGTTCTTCATCGCCGGCACCGACACCGGCGTGGGAAAGACGGAGATCGGGCGGGCCCTCTGCTCGCTCTTGCGCATGCGCGGGCTGCGGCCGCTGGCCTTGAAGCCGGTGGAGACGGGCTGCGCGCGCGACGCGCCCCGGGACGCGCTCGCCTTGCGCGAGGCCTGCGGGAGTGGCCAGTCGCTGGACGATGTCTGCCCCTATCGGTTCCTCCTGCCCGCCGCGCCCTTGGTGGCGGCGGAGGCGGAGGGGGCGGAGATCGACTTGCTGCGCATCGAGGCGATGGTCGCGCGCGCTTCCTCGCCCATCGTGGTGGAGGCGGCGGGAGGGCTGCTGGTCCCGCTGGCCCGGGCCCCGCTCTCCCTGGACCAGGTGGACCCGGCGGACCGCGCTCCTTCGCGGGCCATCGTCACCAACCTCGATCTGGCCGACCGGCTGCGGCTGCCGGTGGTGCTGGTTGGGCGAGCCGGTCTGGGGACCTTGAACCACTGCGCGCTCAGCGTCGACGCCCTGGAGCGGCGCGGGCTGGAGGTGGCGGCGGTGGTGCTCAATCGCGTGGCCGCCGAGGACGATCCCAGCGTGGCCTCCAACGCGCGCTGGGTGAAGGAGCTGACCGGCGCGCGGGTGCTGGGGCCGGGGCCGTTCGTGAGCGAGGCGGCGGACCGGGTGGACGCGCTCGCTCCTTTCCTTGCTCCGCTTGTCGGATGAGCGAAGAGGCGCGGCCGGACTTCGTTGACAGGGTGGGGGCCGGACCCTAGACTCCGCGCCCGCTCACTGAATGAATGGTCATTCAGTTCTTCCGGGAGCCGCGCCGATGCCCGAGTACACGCCCAAGTCCTACTTCGAGGAGAAGATCGCGCAGAAGCTGGTGGCCAAGCCCGACCTCTCCCAGGCGGTGAACTCGGTGTACGAGTTCAACATCACCGGCGACAACGGCGGCGTCTGGACGGTGGACCTGACCAAGAACCCCGGCACCGTGCAGGCGGGCTCCAGCGGGAACGCCAAGTGCACGGTGACCTGCGCCGCGGGCGACTTCATGAACATCGTTTCCGGGAAGATGAACCCGCAGATGGCGTTCATGAGCGGGAAGCTGAAGATCAAGGGCGACATGGGCCTGGCCATGAAGCTGCAGAAGGTCATTGGGTAAGCCCCTCGCAGGAGCTCGTGTTCTCGACCTGTCCCGGCTCTTCCCGGGGCCCTACGCCTCGCTCGTCCTCTCCGACCTGGGCGCGGACGTGGTGAAGGTGGAGGACCCCGATGCCGGCGACTACCTGCGCGAGATCTCGCCGGGGATGTTCGCGGCCCTCAACCGGGGGAAGCGGTCGGTCGTCCTGGATCTGAAGAGCGGGGAAGGAGTTTCGCAACTCCGGCGCCTTTGCGCGGCGGCGGACGTCCTGATCGAGAGCTTCCGCCCCGGCGTGCTGGAGCGGCTGGGGTTCGCCGATCTGCTGGCGGACCCGGGCCCGCTGGTGATCTGCCGCATCTCCGGCTACGGCCAGAGCGGCCCCTGGCGCGATCGGGCTGGGCACGACATCGCGTATGCCGCCCTGGCCGGGGTGATCGCGCGCAACCGCGGGGTGCCGGCCGTGCAGCTCGCCGACTTCTTCGGCGGCGCGCAGGGAGCGGTGATCGGCGTCCTGGCTGCGCTGGTGGAGCGCGCCCGGACGGGCAAGGGCAGGGTGGTGGACGTGGCGCTGGCCCAGGGGGTGACGGGCCTCCTGCTCCCGCATCTGGGCGAGCTTCCCGACGCCCCGGAGAACATGCTCGACGGCTCGCGCCCCTGCTACCGGGTCTACGCCTGCAAGGCCGGAGGCCGGTACGCGCTGGGGGCCCTGGAGCCGAAGTTCTGGCAGCGTTTCTGCGAGGCCGTCTCGCGGCCCGACTGGATGGACCGGGCGATGGACCCCTCGCTCTCGCCGGAGGTGGACGCGCGCTTCGCCGCGCGCACGCGGGAGGAGTGGGATGCGGCGCTGCGCAAGGCGGACTGCTGCGGCGAGATGGTGCTCGAGCCCTCCGAGCTGCGCGATCACCCGCTCTTCGCCGGCCTGTACGCGGGAGACCTGCCGCGAACGTTCCCGGCCCTGGTGCCGACGGACTCGCTGCCGACGCGGGCCGCTCCGGGAAGGGGAGAGCACACGACGGAAGTGCTCCGCGAATGGGTGGCGGGATGAAAGGTGGGGACACAATACGGGTTTGCGAAACTCGTCTTGTGTCCCCGGGTTTTTGAGTGGTCCCGGCGCTGACGCCGGCTACTTCTTCAGCGTGTGCATGTAGTTGACGAGGCCGTCCACCTGCTCGCTGGAGAGCGAGTCCTTGTAGGCCTGCATCTCGCCGTCCGCCGACTTCACCCCGTTGAGGATGGCGTCGCGCATCTTCGCGTCTGTGGTCTTCTCCTGCCAGTCCTTGCTGCTCATGTCGGCGAGCTTCATCTTCTTGCCCTGGTCGGTATCTCCCTTGCCGGTGGCGCCGTGACAGGAGGCGCACTTGGCCTTCCAGGTGCGCTCCGCCTTCGCGTCCGCCGCGCTCCCCGATGCGCTGCAGAGCCCCACTGCCAGGATGACTGCCCACGCGATCCGCATTCGGTCCTCCTTGGAGGTGCTGCTGGCCGGAGCATCCGTATCCATGCTGCGATGGATCGGGAACCGGGCGGCGCGCCTCTTATCACAACTGGACAGCCGGCGGCTTGCGGGGGAGCTCCAGGGTGAAGTCGGTCCCCTCCCGGTCGCTGGAGCGGACGTCGATGCGCCCCCCGTGCAGGCGGGCGATCCACTCGGAGATGTACAGCCCCAGCCCCAGCCCCTGCTCGCGCAGCCTCGCCGCCCGCTGGAAGGGGTCGAAGAGGCCGGCCCGCACCTCCTGGGAGATGGCCGGCCCGTCGTTGTGCACGCGCACCCGCACCCGATCCTCGTCGCGGCCTTCCAGCGCCACCAGCACGGGGGATCCGGGCCGGCCGTGCTTGACCGTGTTCCCCACCAGGTTCGAGACCACCTGCCCGATTTCCTGGCGGCGGGCGGGCGCGCTGGAGGCGGTGAGCATCGCTCCCGATCCGATCGAGGTGGCGCCCGGCCACGAGCACAGGGCACGCGCGGTGGCCCGCGACGGCGAGGGCCGCTCGATCCGCGAGGGCCTTTCCTTCGAGTGGTCGATCGAGGGCACCGGCTTCTCGGTCCGCGGC
>DATKAG010000495.1:0-3044 GCA_035498355.1 Myxococcales bacterium
CCGAAGGCGTGGGTGAGCACGTACCCCAGTTCCCCGCCCTCGTGGATCGATCCCGGGACGGGCGGGCTCACGTGGCTGGGCACGCCGTGCGGGGTGGAGAACTGGCGGAAGAGCCGCTTCAGCCCCTCCTCGTCGCGCGAGACCTCCGGGTAGATCTCGCTCCAGGTGCCCTCCAGCCAGACGTTGGCGATCAGGGCCGGGCCGCCGTGGCCCGGGCCGGCGAGGAAGATGACGTCGGCATCGCGCTTGCGGATCAGCCGGTTGAGATGCGCATAGAGGAGCGAGAGGCCCGGCGAAGTGCCCCAGTGGCCGAGCAGGCGGGGCTTGATGTGGTCGGCCGCCAGGGGCTCCCGCAGCAGCGGATTGGATTTCAGATAGATCTGGCCCACCGTGAGGTAGTTCGCCGCCCGCCACCAGCAATCGAGCAGGCTGAGCTCTTCCGCGGTCAGGGTGTGAGGCATGCGCTCTTCTCCTCGGCGGACTGTATATCCGGGCCGGGGGCATTTGATCGGCCGAAGGTGCGTCGCTTTGGTGTAGATCGCACGCTCCATGGGTCTGGCCATCGGCATCGTCGGACTGCCCAACGTGGGCAAGAGCACCCTCTTCAACGCCCTCTCGGGGGCCTCGGTGCTGGCGGCGAACTATCCCTTCGCCACCAAGGACCCGAACGTGGGCGTCGTGCCTGTGCCCGACGATCGGCTTGCGAAGCTCGCGGCCCTCTACCGGCCGAGGAAGACCACGCCCGCGGCGCTGGAGTTCCTCGACATCGCCGGGCTGGTGAAGGGCGCCTCGAAGGGAGAGGGGCTGGGCAACCAGTTCCTCGCCAACATCCGGGAGGTGGACGCCATCGCCCACGTGCTCCGCTGCTTCTCCGACCCGGACGTGGTGCACGTGGACGGCGCGGTGGACCCGGTGCGCGACAAGGAGGTGGTCGACACCGAGCTTCAGCTCAAGGACCTGGAGTCGCTGGAGAAGAAGAAGGAGCGAAGGCTCAAGGACGCCAAGGCGCCGGGGAAGCCGGGCGAGGAAGCGAAGGCGGACCTGGCCGTCTACCAGAAGCTGCAGGAGGCGCTGGAGGCCGGGCGGCCCGCCCGCAGCGTCCCCTTGAGCGACGAGGAGCGCCCGCGGACCCGCGACCTCTTCCTCCTCACCGCCAAGCCGGTGCTCTACGTGGCCAACGTGGACGAGTCCCAACTCGCCGCCCTGGAGACGGATCCGCTGGTGGCCAAGGTGCGCAAGCTGGCGGAGGGCGAAGGGGCGCGGATGGTGGCCATCTGCAGCAAGGTGGAGGCGGAGATCCAGCAGCTTCCCGAGTCGGAGCGCGGGGAGTTCCTCGCCCACGCCGGCCTGGCGGAGCCCGGGCTCAACCGGCTGGTGCGGGAGGGCTTCGCCCTGCTCGGCCTGCAGAGCTTCTTCACCGGCGGCGAGGACGAGTGCCGCGCCTGGGTGATCCGCAAGGGCACCCGCGCTCCCCAGGCCGCCGGCGTGATCCACACCGACTTCGAGCGCGGCTTCATCAAGGCAGAGGTGATCCGCTGGGACGAGCTCTTGCGCCACGGCTCGGAGGCCGCCGCCAAGGCGAAGGGCGCGATGCGGGTGGAGGGGAAGGAGTACGTCGTCGAGGACGGCGACGTGATGCACTTCATGTTCAACGTGTGATCGACGTCAACGTCAACGTAACGTCAACGTCCACGTCTCTAGAACGCCCCGCTGACCGTCAGCTTCTGCACCACGTTCCCGCCCTTGTCGAGCACCTGCACGTCCACGCTGCGGCGGCCGCGGGGGCCGGAGACGCGGCCGGTGGCGGTGACCTGCGGGTCGTTGGCCACCTGGAACTGGGGGAAGGTGTCCAGCGCCGCCCGCAGCTCGCCGGCCAGCAGGGTGGCGAGCTCCGGCTGAGCGCCCGGCCCGGGCTGCAGGGACTGGACGTCGATCTTCAGCGGCATGGAGGTGAGGGTGTCGCCGTCCTCCACGATCCCGCCGCCCTCGCGCTTGTAGCGGCCGCTGCAGCCGCTCCGGGAGTACGAGCTGAGGAGGAAGAAGCCCTTGCGCGTGTCCTGCTCGGTGACCTCGTCCTTGCCGGAGATCTCGAAGAACTCGCCGGAGAAGGGCTCGCCGGAGGCGAACGAGCAGGAAGCGGTGCCGTTGGGCAGGGTGTTGACGATCCTGCCCGTCAGCTTGGGAAAGCGCAGGGCCAACGAGCGCGCCACCTGCTGCGCCCCGTCCTTCACCTGCCTGGCATCGAAGTCTCCCAGGACCTCTGTGGAGGCTTGCGCCCCGGGGGCCGCGCCCAGAAGCTTGTCCTCGAGGCGGCGGGCGAGCTGCTTCGCGCCCGCCTCGATCTGCTCGTCGGAGCCCGCTTTCAGCGTCCCGGAGAACGCCACCTGGGCGCTGCCGGAGTCCAGCGCCCGCAGGGAGAGCGTATAGCCCTGGCCCTTGCCGGCCACCGTGCCCAGGACGATGTAGCGGGCGCCCACCAGCTGGGCGACCTTGATCTGCACCTCGTCGCTCAGCACCCCGGACTGGGCCAGCGCCTGCTCCTTCATCACCTTGGCGATCTGCTGCCGCTCCACCACCCGGAAGCGGCCCGACGCCACCAGCTGGTCGGTGAGCGCGTCGCTCATCTCCGCGGCCGTATCGGCGTCCGCGCTGCCCCGGGCCACTACCTCGGCCACCGCCAGGGAAGGAGGCGCGCCGCCGGCCTGGGCGAGCGCGGCTGCCGGTGCGAGGAGCGCTGCGAAGGTGAGGAAAGCGCGCATGCCGGGGGTCCTCCGAAGCACTCCCCTCTGGTACCGTGGGATGGCAGCGACCGCAAGAAGCCGGAGGCCCCGGGCGCCCCGGGGGAATTTGACCCTGGTGCTCGGCGGGTGCTAGCGATCGACCCCGCGCGACCCGCGCAAGTACCCTGGGGAAAATCGACCATGAAGAACCTCGTTGTGGGCGCGGTGGGTGCGGCGGCGATCTGCGCCTGCGGGACCGTCGCGGTGCGCGTCCCGGTGATGAAGCCGGCCGAGATCAACATGGCCGGGTACCAGAACGTCGCC
>DATKAG010000496.1:0-6684 GCA_035498355.1 Myxococcales bacterium
GCTCTACGCGCCCATCAGCGACATCCTCCAGGTGCGCCTGGCGGAGCCCGGCGGGCACGGGCAGAAGCTGCACCTCTTCCACGACGCCAACCTGCGCCTGGCGGCGGTGTTCTTCCCCTTCACCGCCGGCATGGTGGCGGCGGCCTCGCTCTTCGTCCCGGCGCTCTTCACCCATCTCTACGACCGCAGCGTGCCCATCTTCCGGGTGGCCATCCTCATCACCCCCTTCTCCGCCCTGCCGCTGGACGGGGTGCTGCGCGCCACCGGCCACACCCGCTACCTCTTCCGCATCTTCTTCTGGCGGCTCCTGATCACCGTCCCCGCCGTCCTCTTCGGCCTGAAGATGTTCGGGATGATCGGGGCCATCGGCGGGCACGCCATCGCCGAATCGGCCATCCGGGTGGCGATGCTGGACCGGGTGCGGCGCGAGCTGGAAGCTTCCTGGCGCGAGGCGCTGCCCTGGCGGCAGCTCTCGGTGATCGGCGTGGCCTCGCTCATCGCCTGCGCCCCCGCGCTCCTGATCACGAAGCTGGCCTCCGACGGCCCCCGGCCCTTCCTCGCCCTCTGCGCCGCGGGCGCCATGTATTGCGCCACCTACCTGGCGGTGATCGCCATGATGCCGGGCGAAGGCTCCCCTCTGGCCCGCGTCCGCCGGATCCTCCTCGGCCACACCGCCCCAGCCACCGCCTGAAATCGAACACTCCGGGCGGCTTGCGGGCGCCTGGACGGCTCCCCACCTTGACCGCGGGCGCTCTTTTCGGGCGTCGCAGGAGGCGGGGATGCGGAGCCAGATGCGGAAGGTCGCCTTCGTAGGGGCGCCGGACCTGGGGGTCGCCGAGGCGCTGCGCGAGTTCGGGTACCGCCTGGAAGCGCTGGAGAACGACGGGGTGGTGGGGCTGGCGCGCGACCTGCACCGCCTGCGGCCCTCCGCGGTGCACGCCAGGCAGGGCTTCTTGCGCGTGGGCGTCGTCTCCCGCCTGCTCGATCTGCCGGTGGTCTTCCAGGTGTGCCGGGCCGACGTGGGAGCGGTGACGGCGCGCGCCGCGCGGATGGCGGGGCGGATCCTCTGCGGCGGCGCGGCGGTGCGCGAGGCCCTGATCGCCGAGGGCGCCTCGCCCTCCAACACCTGCGTCCTGCGCAGCCTGCTGGACGTGAAGGGCGACATGCGCGCGGCGAACATCTTCCCGCCCATGCTCGATCCGGCGCTCAAGTGGGTGGTGGCAGCCTCGCCCTGCGACGGCCCGGACCGCGGTCATCAAGATCTGCTCCTGGCGTTCTTCGCGGTGGCCCGCACCCGTCCGCGCCTGAAGCTGCTCATCGCCGGCGACGGCCCGGAGGCGCGGCGCCTGCGGGAGCAGGCGGAGGCCGCGGGGATGCTCAACCGGGTGGTGGTGCACGCGCTCTCCCTCGAGCAGCTTCCTTGCGTGCTGGCCCGCGCGGCCGCGGTGGTCGCTCCCAGCCGCGCCGGCAGCCGGCCGGATCCGGTGCCCGAGGCCCTGGCGGTAGGCGCGCCGGTGGTGGCGACCGCCGTCGGCTCGCATCCCACCTGGATCCGCGAAGGGCGCACCGGGTGGCTGGTGCCGCCCCATGCGCCGGTCGCCCTGGCGGCGCGCCTGGCGCAGATGGTGGACGACGCGGCCCTGGCGAAGAAGGTGGGAGTGAACGCGCGGCAGGCGGCGCTGGATCTCTCCGCGCCCCGGGCCGTCGCGCAGGAGCTGGCGCGCTGCTACGCCGCGGTCGGCCGCGTCCCCGCGCCGCGCTTCGCCGGCATCTACCTGCCGGCCCCGAGGCGGTTGCAGCGGGCCTGACACTTGCACGGCTGGCCGGCAAATGACGGCGCCGCTCGACACCCGGGTCCTCCTGGTGGGGGACCATCCGCCTCCCAATGGCGGCGTGGCCACACACGTGGAAGAGCTCTTCCACGCCCTGCGCTCGCGCGGCGCCTCGTGTCGGGTGCTGGACATCGGGAAGGGCCAGCTTCCGGCGCAGGACGTCATTCCGGCGGGCGGCATGGCCCGCTTCTCCGCGCTGCTCGGCTGGCACGCCGCCCGCGGCTTTCGCATCCACGTGCACACCAGCGGCGCGAACCCGAAGTCCTGGATGCTGGCCCAGGCCTGCGCGGCGGCCGGCCGGCTCTCGGGCGGGGCCTTGATCACCTTGCACTCCGGCCTGGGCCCGGCGTGGCTCCTGGCGAGCCCGGCGCGCAGGACGCTGGCGCGCGCGGTGCTCTCCCAGTTCGCCAAGGTGATCGCGGTCAGCGGGCCCATCCGCGACGTGCTCGGGCAATGCGGCGTGCGGGAGGTGGAGGTGGTGCCCGCCTTCATCCGCGAGTTCGTGGTCCCGGGCAGCCCTCCCGAGGGCCTGGAGGAACTGCGCGCCAAGGCTGCGCCGCTCTACTGCGCCATGGTCGCGCCAAAGCCGGAGTACGGCCAGCAGATCCTCTTGCGCGCCTTCACCGAGGTGCGCGCCCGCTTGCCCGGAGCCGCCCTGGCCCTCTACGGGCCGGCCAGCGACCAGGTGCACGAGGCGGGCGTCCGCGCCTTCGGCGAATTGCACCGGGGCCAGGCCCTGGCCCTGATGGCGGCCTGCGACGTGTTCGTGCGGCCCACGCTGGCCGACGGCGACTCGGTGAGCGTGCGCGAGGCCCTGGCCCTGGGGCGTCAGGTGGTGGCCACGGCGGTGGGCCACCGCCCGCAACAGGTCCGCCTGGTGCCGCCCGGCGATCCCGCGGCGCTGGCCGAGGCGCTCCTCGCCTCCAGCGCCCCGGCCCCGGCCGGGTCGGGCTCCGCGCTCGATTCCGGCCTCGACAGCCTGCGGCGGATCCTCTCCCTCTATGGAGTGACGGCATGTGCGGCATCGGCGGCTTCCTGAACCACGACCGGGAGCGCCCCGCGGACGAGGCGCTCTTGCGGCGGATGACGGAGGCGATCGCCCACCGCGGCCCCGACGGCAGCGGGCACTGGCTCTCCGGGCCCCTGGCGCTCGGGCACCGGCGCCTCGCCATCATCGATCTCTCGGAGAACGGCGCGCAGCCGATGCACAACGAGGACGGCGCCGTGACGGTGACGTTCAACGGGGAGATCTACAACCACCTGGCGCTGCGCGCGGAGCTGATCGCCAGGGGACACACCTTCCGCTCCCGCTGCGACACCGAGGTCCTGGTGCACGGCTATGAGGAGTGGGGCGATGCCCTCCCCGAACGCTTGCTGGGCATGTTCGCGTTTGCCCTCTGGGACGCGCGCCGCCAGAGGCTCCTTCTCGCCCGCGACCGGCTGGGGAAGAAGCCCCTCTACTACCACCTGGGCCGCGAGCGGTTCCTCTTCGCCTCGGAGATCAAGTCGCTGCTCTGCGATCCCTCCGTCCCCCGCGAGCTGGACGGCGAGGGCCTCGACCTCTACCTCTCGGCCCGCTACGTCCCCGCCCCGCTCACCCTCTTCGCGGGGATCGCCAAGCTGCCTCCCGCCTGCGCCGCGGTCTTCGAGGGCGGGGAGCTGAAGCTGCGCCGCTACTGGAAGTGCGAGTTCCCCGACCAGCCCCACCAGGGATCCGACGAGGAGCTGGCGCGGGAGCTCTGGAGCCGGCTGCGGGAGGCCACCTCGGCCCGCCTGATGGCCGACGTCCCCGTCGGCGTCTTCCTCTCCGGCGGCCTGGATTCGAGCTGCATCGCCGCCCAGATGATCGACCTGCGCAAGGAGCGCGGCGAGGGAGCGGTGAAGTCGTTCTCGGTGGGATACCTGGCCGACGACGGCAGCTCCGAGCTGGACCAGGCGCGGCGGGTGGCGAGGGCCCTGGGCACCGGGCACCGGGAGGTGCTGGTCACCGCCGCCGACTTCCAGCGCTTCCTGCCCGACCTGGCCTGGCACATGGACGAGCCGGTGGCGGACCCGGCCTGCGTGCCGCTCTACTACCTCGCCCGCCGGGCCCGCGAGGAAGTGACGGTGGTGCTCTCCGGCGAGGGCGCCGACGAGCTGCTCGCCGGGTACCCCATCTACCGGACCATGCTCTGGCTGGAGCGGCTGCGCGCCGCCGTCTCCGCGGCCGGCGTGGCCCTGCCGCTCGTCCCCGGCCCCAAGGCGCGCAAGTACCTGCGCTGGGCCACCCTCCCGCTCGAGCAGCGCTATCGGGGCGTCTCGGTCGCCTTCGCCGACGACGAGAAGTCGCTGCTCACCGGCCTGCCGGCGGCGCGCGCCAGCGAGGCGCTGGTGCGGCGCCTTTCCCGGGAGTGGGCGGAGAGCGAGGGGCTGCCTGCCCTGGAGCGGATGCTGGAGCTCGACCGGCGCGTCTGGCTGCCCGACGACCTCCTGGTGAAGGCGGACAAGATGACCATGGCGGCCTCGCAGGAGCTGCGGGTGCCGTTCCTCGACCACCGCCTGATCGAATGGGCGGCGGGCCTGCCCGCGCGGGTGAAGCTGCGCGGCCGCTGCGGGAAGTGGCTCCTGCGGCTGGCGGCGCGCGACCGGCTTCCCCCGGAGTGCACCGCGCCGGGAAAGCGCGGGTTCACGGTGCCCGTGGCCAACTGGTTCCGCAAGCAGCTGCACGGGCAGCTGCGCGAGGAGCTGCTCGCCCGGGATTCCTTCGCCCGCACCCGCCTCGGCGAGAAGGCGGTGCGGCGCCTGTTGGACGATCACCTGGCCGGGCGGAGCGACCGGAAGGAAGAGCTGTACGCCATCTGGCTCTTGGAGCTGTGGCGCAAGCGATTCGAGGTGCGGGCGCCCGAGGCGGACGCGCCGCGGCTGGAAACCAGCAACAAGCGAAAGGCGGGGACGGGGATGGGAGCGCTGAAGGGGCGGGACATCGTTTGTTTCTCCAACGACTGGGACGGCGACCCGCTGTCGAAGATGCACGCCATGAAGATCCTGGCCCGGGAGAACCGGGTGCTCTGGGTGAACAGCATCGGCAACCGGCGGCCCACCGCCACCGCCAGGGACGCCCGGCGCATCCTCAAGAAGCTCGGCGGCGCGGTGCTGGGGCTGCAGGAGAGGCACCCGAACATCTGGGTGCTCACCCCGCTGGCCATCCCCTTCTACGGGAGCGAGCTGGTGCGGGCGGCGAACGGGGCCCTGCTCAAGGCGCAGATCCAGAGGGCCATCCTGCAGCTCGGCTTCCAGGATCCCATCTCCTGGAGCTTCCTCCCCAGCTCGGCGCCGGTCTCCGGCCTGCTGGGCGAGTCGCTGGTGGTCTACCACTGCGTCGACGAGTTCAGCGCCTTCAGCGACGCCCCGGCGAAGGAGATCCGGGAGCTGGAGCGGCGGCTGCTCTTGCGCAGCGACGTGGTGATCTGCTCCTCGGAGAAGCTGCGGGCGGACAAGGCGCGGGTGAACCCCAACGCCCACCTGGTGCAGCACGGCGTGGACCTTGCGCACTTCGCCCGGGCGTTCGATCCCCGGACCACCGTCCCCGACGACCTGCGGGGAGCGCCGGGCCCGGTGATCGGCTTCTGGGGCCTGATCGCCGACTGGGTGGACCTGCAGCTCATCCGCCACGTCGCCGACGCGTTCTCCGGAGGGACGGTGGTGCTGCTGGGCAACGCCAGCACCGACCTGGGCCCGCTGCAGGGGGCGCGCAACGTCCGCCTGCTCGGGCGGCGTCCTTACGACGACCTGCCGCGCTACGCCCGGGCCTTCGACGTGGCCCTGATGCCCTTCCGCGTCAACGAGCTGACGCTGGCCGCCAACCCGCTCAAGGTGCGCGAGTACCTGGCGGCCGGGCTGCCCGTGGTCTCCACCGCCATCCCCGAGGTGGAGCGGCTGGGCCTTTGCCGCATCGGCAAGGATGCGGACGGCGTGGTGCGGGAGATCGCCGCCGCCATCGCCGCCGGCCCCGGCCCCAGCGAGGTGCGCGCCGCGCAGGTGCGCAGCGAGGGCTGGGAAGCGCGGGTGGCGGAGATGCAGGAGATCGTCCTGGCCACCTTGCAGGCGCGGAAGAAGGCGGCCTGATGGATCTGGCCTACTACGGCTACCTGGTGCAGGCGGTCCCGCCGCGGGAGATCCTCCGGGCCCTGGCCGCGCGCGCCCGCCGCGCGCTTCGGGGCAACCGGCCGCTGCTCCTCGAGGAGCGTCCCCGCCCGCTCCGGGTCCTGGACCCCAGGCCGGGGCTGTTCGGCACTGCCGTCCCTGCCGCCCGGGAGGAGATCCTGGCGGAAGGGGAGGCCGCCCTGCGCGGCGAGCTGCGGCTGTTCGGGCGGCGGATCGCTTGCGGCAGCCCCATCGACTACCACCGCGACCCGTTCGCTCCCGGGGTCCGCTACGATCCGGCGGTCCCCGGCGAGCTGCTGGACGTGTTCCAGCAGGGGAAGGACGCCAAGGCCCTGTGGGAGATCGGCCGGCTCTCCTTCCTCTGGCCGCTGGCTCAGACCTTCCGCCTCACTTCCGACCCGAAGTGGTCCCAGGCCTGGGCGAGCGCCCTGCGCGGGTTCGACGCGGCGAACCCGGCGGGCCTGGGCGTGCAGTGGTCGTGCCCCATGGAGGTGAGCCTGCGGGCCATGAACGTGGCCCTCACCTCCGGCCTGGTGGGCGAGGACGGCGAGTGGCTGCACGGCTTCCTCGACCGGCATTGCGCGTGGGTCGCCTCGCATCTGGAGGAGACGGGCGCCGTCCTCACCAACCACTACGCCGCGGACCTGACCGGCCTGGTGGTGGTGGGCGCGCTCTTTCCCTCGCTGCGCGGCTATTACGACGCCTTCGC
>DATKAG010000497.1:0-5654 GCA_035498355.1 Myxococcales bacterium
TCAACCGCGATCGCAGCATCCGGAAGATGAGCGCGGCGGAGTGGGACGAGGTGATCCAGACCAACCTCAGCTCCGTGTTCCACTGCACCAAGGCGGTGCTGGAGCCGATGATCGGACGCGGCTGGGGGCGGATCATCAACATCGCATCGATCATCGGGCAGACCGGGGCCTTCGGGCAGGCGAACTACGCGGCCGCCAAGGCCGGGGTGATCGCCTTCACCAAGAGCGTGGCGCAGGAGGTGGCGAGGTACGGGCTGACGGTGAACGCCATCTGCCCGGGCTTCGTGGACACCGACATGGTGGCCTCCATGCCGCAGGCGGCGAAGGAGGCGGTGAAGGGCCGCATCCCCATGGGCCGCTTCGGCGAGGCGGACGAGGTGGCGGGCCTGGTGCGCTTCCTCTGCACCGAGGGCGATTGGATCACCGGGGCCCAGCTCAACATCAACGGCGGCCAGTACATGTAGGGCGGGCGTTGCGGGAGGGCGGATCGTTCGCCAACTTTCCCGCATGCCCAGACGGTTGAGCCAACAAGTGGTGGCAGTGACGGGCGCTTCCTCGGGGGTGGGGCGGGCCATCGCCCGCGCCTTCGGCGCCGCCGGAGCGAAGGTGGGCCTGATCGCCCGGGGAGAGGACGGCCTGCGCGCCGCCGCGGAGGAGATCCGCCAGGCGGGCGGAGAGGCGCTGGTCCTCCCGGCGGACGTCTCCCACGCCGCGGAAGTGCAGAAGGCCGCCCACGCGCTGGTGGAGAAGTGGGGGCGCATCGACACCTGGGTCAACGACGCCATGGTGTCCGTGTTCTCGCCGGTGGTGGAGATGACGCCCGAGGAGTACCGGCGGGTGACGGAGGTGAACTACCTCGGGACGGTCTACGGGACGCTCGCGGCGCTGCGCTTCATGATCCCGGCCGACCAGGGAGTGGTGCTGCAGATCGGATCGGCCCTGGTCTACCGGAGCATCCCCCTGCAGAGCGCCTACTGCGCCTCCAAGGCGGCCATCCGGGGATTCACCGATTCGCTCCGCTGCGAGCTCTTCCACGACCGCTCCCGGGTCGAGGTCTGCATGCTCCAGCTCCCGGCGGTGAACACGCCGCAGTTCGACGTGGTGCGCACGCGCCTTCCCCGCCATCCCCAGCCGGTGCCGCCCATCTACCAGCCGGAGGTGATCGCCCGCGCCGCCCTGCACCTGGCGGAGCACCCGCGGAGGGAGATGTGGGTGGGCTGGAGCGCGGCGAAGGCGATTTTCGGGCAGAAGCTCATCGGCGGGCTGCTCGATCGGTATCTGGCGCGGGCGGGTTGGGACTCGCAGATGGACGGCCGGCCGGTCGATCCGCTGGCGCGCAAGGACAACCTGGCGGCGCCCTTGCCGGGCGACCGCGGCGCCCACGGCGACTTCGACGCCCGCTCCCGGGACTGGAGCAGCGAGCTGTGGATGCGCCTGCACGCGAGCAAGCTCGCAGCCGGCGCGGCGCTGGCGCTGGGCTTGTTGGCCTGGCGGGGGCTGCGCGGATGATGGCGTTGGTTGCGGCCCTGGAGCGCATGGGCATCAGAGTACCGGACACGTTGCCTCTGGATGCACTGGTTGCGCGTGCGCATTCGGCACTCGCATGAGGGTCCCGTCCCGGGACGGGACGCGTCGCGTCGTGGGAGCTTGGCACGGGTTGCGTAGGGTGTCCCCGGATCCCCGGATCCCCGAGCTCCATGTAGGGCGCCTCAACGCGTGATCGCGAAGTAGATCACGTAGAGCCATCCGAGCAGGCCGTGGAAGATGGCCCAGAGGATGGAGGCGTGCTGGCTCCAGGAGATGGTCACCGCGATCGCTCCGCCGAGGCTGATGCCCGCGGAAGCGGTGGTCGCTCTGGTCAGGCTCATGGCTTTTCCCCTACTGGCTCGCTCCGTGAAGCGTGTTCGCGCCTACGCGCGAACACGAAGTCAACAGCATAGGCGCAAAGCGGCCTTCGGCCGCAGCGCCTAGCATCCGTGCGCTGCCAGGATGGCGGCGCAGGAACGGCGCACGTCGTCGGCGGTGGTGCTCCAGTTGCAGACGGAGATCCGCATCAAGGCGCGCCCCCGCCAGGCGGTGCCCGAGAGCCAGCAGGTGCCCTCGCGCTGGACGCGGGCGATCACCTCGCGGGTCCAGGTGTCTCCCTCCTCCGGCGAGCCGGAGGGCGGGTCGAAGCGGACCAGCACCTGGTTGAGCACCACCTCGTTCACCACCCGCACGCCGGGCGCGGCGGAGAGGATCTCCGCGAAGAGCCGGGCGTGCGCGCAGCAGCGCTCCACCAGGGCGGCCAGGCCGGCCCGGCCCAAAGAGCGCAGGGCCGCGTAGACGGTGAAGCCGCGGGCGCGGCGGGAGAACTCCGGGGTCCACTCGTAGTTGTCCCGGTGAGCCTCGGTGGGCTGCAGGTAGGAGGCGGTCCGGGCCATGGCGGCGCGGTGGACGGCGGTGTCGCGCACGAACGCCAGGCCGCCGTCGTAGGGGACGTTCAGCCACTTGTGCGCGTCGGTGGCCCAGGAATCCGCATTCTCCGCTCCCGCCATGAGATTCCGGGTGGACGGCGCCGCCGCCGCCCAGAGGCCGAAAGCCCCGTCCACGTGCACCCAGGCCCCCTGCTCGCGGGCGAGCCGGGTGATCTCCGGCAGCGGATCGAAGGAGCCGGTGTTCACGTTGCCTGCCTGGGCGCAGACGATCAGGGGCATCCCGCGCCGGCTGCGCAGCGCGTCCCGCAGGGCGTCGGGCTGCATCCGCCCCTGGCCGTCGGTGGGGATCTTCGTCACCGAGGCGTCGCCCAGGCCGAGCAGGCGGAGGGCGCCGTAGACCGTGATGTGCGCCTCGTCGCCGGCGAGGACCGAGATCGGCGGCGCGCCGATCAATCCCCGCGCCGCCACGTCCCAGCCCGCGCGCGCGAGCACCGACTGCCGGGCCGCCGCGAGGCAGGTGGTGTTCGCCATCTGCCCGCCGGTGACGAAGCCCATCCCGGTGCCCGCCGGCAGGCCGAAGATCCCGGTGAGCCACTCCAGCACCGTCTCCTCCACCACCGAGGCGGCCGGGGAGAGGACGAAGAGGCCGGCGTTCTGGTCCCAGGCGCTGGTCAGCCAGTCGGCGCCCAGCGCCGCCGGCAGGCTGCCCCCGATGACGAAGCCGAAGAAGCGGGGCCCGGCCGTGGCCACGATCCCCGGGTCCGCCTCCCGCGCCAGCCGCTCCACCACCTGCGCGGCGGGCTCGCCTTCCTCGGGGAGCGGTCCCCCCAGCCTGGCGCGCAGCGAGCCGGCGTCGAGCCTCGCCCCCACCGGTCGCTGCTGCACCGCGTCGAGATAGCGCACCGCGGCCTGGTAGGCCGCATCGAGAGCTGCCTTGTCCATGCGCCCATGCTAACGCGCGCCGCCCTCAGTGAAAGAGGAAGAGCGCCAGCCCGGCTTCGCCCGCGGCCGGCAGCTTGCGGGCGGAGACTCCGAGCTGCACGTCGCCGGAGACGACGAAGCGCAGCTCCCCCTGGACCGTCCAGGTCCAGGGCCCCGCGGCATCCGGCAGCCAGTAGGCGTTTCCGGAGAACATCGCAGTGAACCGCTCGCCGGCCCGCAAGCGGACTCCGGCCGATGGCCCGAGGCCGGCGCGCAGGGCGGGGGCGAACTCGAATCCCTTCAGCGCGCCGGAGACCTGGACGAGCGCGTCGGCGGTGGCGAAGAAGACCGCCTCGCCCGCCTCCACCGCCGCGCCGCTGCCGATCACCAGGGTGCCGGCGAGGCAGCTCGCGCAGCCGTCGTCGCGCACGCGCTCCACGCCGAAGCGCACCTTCCAGGAGAAGGCGTGGTCGAAGGAGGTCATGGCGTGAAGCGAGAGCGCGTCGACGAAGTGCAGCCGCTCCAGCGAAAGGCTGGGGCCACGGCCCAGGATGCGCAGCTCGCCGGGGAAGAACTCGATCTGGGCCAGGTCGGGATAGCCGCCCACCGGATCCTCCAGCCCGTGCAGCGCGAGATATCCGCCCAGGGTGGCCGCGCCTCCGTCGGCGTCGGACCAGAGCGCCCCGGAGTAGAGCTGCGCCGACTCGTGGGCGTCGTGCGGCAGGTGATCGGGCGGGTCGATGCGCAAGGGCTCGCTGGGGTGGAGCAGGGCGGCCCGGCGCTCGAGGACGCGCTGCTTGAGCAAGGCGCCCTTGCCGCCGGGATCGAAGGGCAGGTCCTTGGCGTAGCGCACGTCCACCAGGTCGGCGCCCGCGTCCAGCACGTGGATCTTCTCCTCCTCGCTCAGGCGCCCGGGCAGCGGCGTGTCGGCGTCGCGGGCCAGGGCGTCGACCAGGGCCCGCTGATCCTCTGGCATGCCGGCGACGCGCGCGCGGAACTGGGTGCTGGCGCTGGGCCGGTACTGCACCGCGCGCACCAGGCCGGGATTGGCGTAGAGCGCCTTCACCGTGTCGATGGGCACGACCGGCGTGCCCAGGTGATCGAGCAGCCCCAGGCGGGGCGAGGCGGCCTCCAGGGCGGCGAGGATCTGGTACGAGCAGTTCTCGTCCGCGTAGTAGTAGTCGAAGTACGTGGAGCCCAGCTCGAAGAGGTGCGCCACCACCAGCGCCACCTCGCCCTCGCTCAGGCCCAGCTCGTACTCGAAGATGTCGCGCGACTCGTAGTCGTTGTACTCCCGCACCTTGTAGAAGTAGGGCCGCAGCTTGAAGGTGCCGGGGAAGAAGCCGAAGAGGCCCTTCACCGCGTAGAGGATGGGGTTTCGGGTGTCGGTGTCGGCCGCGTAGTCGATGGCGCTGTCGAGCAGCTCGCGCTGCCGCCGGTCGGCAGCCGGCCCGCGCTTGCGCACGCGCAGGAACGTGTGCCCGAACATGGAGGCGGGGTTGTTCAGGTAGTAGGCGGAGAAGATCAGCGAGATCGACTCCGGCTGCACCCGCTCCCAGTACTCGTCCAGCTTCGGGCAGGGCTTGAGGTCCAGGCGCCCGGGGTCGAAATCGAGCTTCTGCCGCAGGACCGCCAGCCGGGCGGGAAAGCGGCAGATGGGCGGCATCAGCCCGCGCGCCACCTCCTCTTTGGGCTGCTCGGTGGCGCCGAAGAAGGCGCGCAGATCGGCCTCCAGCTCCGCGCCGGGATCCGTGCGCCCCCGGGGATCGACGAAGAAGTCAGGCCCCTCGGCGTCGCTCCGCCAGCCGTTGAGCGGGTACTTGCGCCAGTGCCCCAGGCGCAGCCAGTGCGGATCGCGCGGGATCCCCAGCCGGTACGCCTGGGCGATCAGCGCCTCGGCGTACTCCGGATCCGGGGCCGCGTCCGCCCCGAAGGCGAGCGCCAGCGGCAGCGCCGCGAGGGCCGCTCGCAGCGCCGCGCCGGTGCGTCCAGGCATCGCGTCCGAAGGAGAGCGGCCTTCCGGCTAGCCCAGCTTGGCGCAGGCCAGGGAAGGCGTCTTCAGGGTGGCGAGGATGTTGTCGACCACCGCGTCCGAGGGCGTGGTGGCGGTGGGGAAGATGGCCTTGAAGTTCTTCTGCAGCGCCACCCCTACCTGCTTCTCGTCGGCGCAGCCGGCCAGCGAGGAGAGGTTCTTCAGGGTCTCGCCCTGCCCGCGCGCGATGTCCTTGGCCAGGGCCTCGCGGTTCCCCTCGATGAACACCTTCGCCGCCGCGGGAGCGCCGGGCGCCAGCTGGCAGTTGGAGGTGCCGGTGGTGA
>DATKAG010000498.1:0-6043 GCA_035498355.1 Myxococcales bacterium
CGATCCAGATCTCCTTGACCTCGTTCCCCTCGATGTCCTCCAGCCAGACGCTGAACAGGCGGTAGCGCCAGTCCGGCAACAGGTCCTCCGGCCCTTCCTCCTTGTAGGGGACGGGGCCCAGTCCGTCGATGGGCGGCAGGCCCCGGGCGCGGGAGACGTCCTCCCCGCGGACGAAGACCCGGCGGCGCAGCGCGAAGGCGACACCCTGCACCCGGACGTGCGTGGCGTGGAAGATGCGCCCGGGGAGCTGGCCCACCGCGATGGAGGTCGTCGCCCGGTCGAGGGAGAGGCGCCACTCCACGGCCCGGTCCTGCCCGCTCAGCACCAGCCCGCGGACGTGCACCGTCCCGGGCCAGATCGACCAGGCCGAGTCGTACTCCAGGTGGATCTTCGGCGAGTGGGAGTTGAGCAAGTGGCGCAACAGCGGCGTGCAGAGGAACGCCTGCGCCGCCACGATCCACAGCGCCCAGGCGGCCGCCACGGCCCAGAGGACGCCTCGCGCCGCCCCCAGGGCGAGCGAGCGGGCGCTTCTGTCGGGAGCGGCACGCACCTCTTCCCATCAGATGCGAACCCGCCCGCCCCCGCGCAATCCCTCACCACACCTCGCAGCGCGCCTTGCCCCGGACCATGGCGTCCGACTCCTTGCAGGAGAAGGCCTGCTGGAAGGAAGGCAGGTTGGAGAGGGGCCCCAGCACCCGGTACCTGGCCACGGGGTGCGGGTCGCCCTGCACCATCAGGCGCTGGGTCTCGGGGCGGGTCTCGTCGCCCCGGAACTGCCCCCAGGCGATGAAGAACTGCTGCTCGGGCGTGAAGCCGTCGCGCACCGTCTCCGGATGCTGCTTCAGCGCCTTCTGGAAGGCCAGGTACGCGATGCGCGCCCCGGCCAGATCGCCGATCGACTCGCCCAGCACCAGCTTGCCGTTGTGGTGGATCCCGGGCTCGATGAAGTAGCCCTCGAACTGGTCCACCACGCACTGGCCACGCTGCTGGAAGGCCTGGAGGTCGTCCTTGGTCCACCAGTCGAGCAGCCGGCCCCGGGCGTCGAACTGCGCCCCCTGGTCGTCGAAGCCGTGGCTGATCTCGTGCCCGATCACCACCCCGATGGCTCCGTAGTTCACCGCGTCGGTGGCGGCCAGGTCGAAGGCCGGCGGCTGGAGGATGCCGGCGGGGAAGACGATCTCGTTGAGCAGCGGGTTGTAGTAGGCGTCGCTGGTGGGCGGGGTCATTCCCCAGCGGCCCCGGTCGGTTGGCTTGCCGATGGTGGCGCGGAAGTCGTCCACCACGAACCGCTCGCCTTCGACCCAGTTGGTGAAGACGGGCGCATCGCGGCGGATCTTCACTCCCGAATAGTCCTTCCACTTGTCGGGGTAGCCGATCTTGGGGTTGAAGGTGGCGAGCTTCTCCAGCGCCTTCTTCTTCGTTTCCGGGCCCATCCAGGCGAGGCCCTCGATGATCTCCTTCATGGCCGAAAGCTCGTTGTGCACCAGGTCCAGCACCCTCTCCTTGGCGGCGGGCGGGAACCAGCGCTCCACGTACTTGCGCCCCAGGGCCTCGCCCAGCCGGGAGTCGGTGGACTCGGCGCAGCGCTTCCAGCGCGGCTTCAGCTCCTGCACGCCGGCGAGGTACTTCTGGTCGAAGGCGAACTCCTCCTCCACGAACGGCCTGGAGAGCCAGGGGGCGGCGTTGCTCAACAGGCGCCACTTCAGATACCTGCGCCAGGCGGGGATCGGGGTGCCGGCCAGCTCCTTGTCGAACCGGGCGAGGAAGGCCGGCTCCTCCACGTTCAGGTCCACCCGGGGAAGCTTCGCCTCCTCGTAGAAGGCCGCCCAGTCGAAGTGCGGGGTCATCGCCCGCAGGGCGTCGAAGGAGACGGGGTGGTCGAGGTTGTTGGGGTTGCGCAGGGCGACGTTGTCCAGCGAGGCCTCGGCCAGCCGCTTCTCGAAGGCGAACACCGTCTCCGCCGCCTGCTTCCCCTCCCCGACCCCGGCCAGCTGGAAGATGCGCTGCACGTAGGCGAGGTACTTCTCCCGCGCCTCCACGAAGCGCGGCTCGGGCTTGAGGTAGTAGTCGCGATCGGGCAGCCCCAGCCCGGCGGCGCCCACGTCGGCGATGGTGCGGGTGGGGTCGTGCTGGTCGGGCAAGGCGTTGAAGGCGAAGGGGGAGAGGATCGCCGTGTCCTGCTGGCGGCGGATGACCCGCTGCACGTCGGCGGTCGTCTGGATGGCGTCGATCTCCGCCAGCATCGCCGCGACCGGCTTGAGCCCCTCGGCGTCGGCGCGCGCCTCGTCCATGCAACTGGCGTAGTCGTCTCCCACCAGCTGCTCGACGCCGCCCTGCGGCCAGTCGGAGCGCTTGGAGACCACGTCGAGGATGTCCTTGAGCCGCTCCTTGTTGTTCTCCCCCGCCTGCCAGCGCCGGCTCCAGCGCTGCATCGAGGCGGGGATGGGGTTCTGCTTGCGCCAGGTCCCGTTGGAGAACCGGAAGAAGTCGTCGCAAGGATTGGCGCTGCGGTCGAGGTCGGCGATCTCCACCCCGTGCTGCTCGGGGGCGGCCGGGGCGGAGGAAGGCTTCTGGCCGGCGCAACCCAGGGCCGCCGCGAGGACAAGGAGGTGTCGGGGCATGCGGCCAGTACGCCCCGGGAAGAGGGAGATTTCAATCTGGAATGTCGCCTTGCGCATCGTTTTGACGGCCTGCGTCGAGTTCCCTAGGGTGTCGCAATGCAGGCACTGCCCGCCGCGCATCCTCACCTGGGAAACCTGTTCCCCCTCTGGAGCGTGCTCCCCTTCGCCGGCCTGCTGCTCTGCATCGCGGCGCTGCCGCTCCTCGCCCCGGCGTTCTGGGAGCGCAACCGCAACAAGGCCATCGTCAGCCTGGTCCTGGGCGCGCCCGTGGCCCTCTGGACCGCCGCTCTCGATTCCACGGCGCTGGCGTACTCCGCCAGCGAGTACCTCTCCTTCATCCTCCTTCTGGGCGCGCTCTTCGTCATCTCCGGCGGAATCGTGGTGCGCGGCACCCTGGCGGGCACGCCCGGCCTGAACACCCTCCTGCTCGCGGCGGGCGCGGCGCTCGCCTCGATGATCGGGACCACCGGGGCCTCCATGCTGCTGGTGCGCCCCATGCTCCGGGCCAACTCGGTGCGGGCGCTCAAGAGGCACGTGTTCGTCTTCTTCATCTTCGTGGTGGCCAACGGCGGCGGCCTGCTCACCCCGATGGGAGACCCGCCCCTCTTCCTCGGCTTCCTCCGCGGGGTCCCCTTCACCTGGACCCTGCGGCTCTGGCGGGAATGGCTGTTCGTCAACGGGGCGCTGCTGGTCCTCTTCTACATCGTCGACTCCACCATCTTCCGCCGGGAGGACCTGGCCCGGCCGGGAGACCTGGACCGGATCGCGGTGGAGCACCAGGTTCCGGTGAGCATCGCGGGGAAGCAGAACCTGCTCTATCTCGCGGCGGTGGTCGCCGTGCTGCTCGCCTCCGGCACCCTGCGCCTGCACACCCTGGTCCAGGACGCGGGCCTGTTGGCGGTGGTCGCCCTCTCCTGGTGGACCACGCCCAGGGACCTGCGCAAGGAGAACGGATTCGGCTGGGCCCCGATCGTGGAGGTGGCGGCGCTCTTCGCGGGCATCTTCGCCACCATGATCCCCGCCCTCGCCATCCTCAACGCCCGCGGCAGCCAGCTCGGCCTGACCCATCCCTGGCAGTACTTCTGGGCCAGCGGGGCCCTCTCCTCCTTCCTCGACAACGCCCCCACCTACCTGGCGTTCGCCTCCGCGGCGAGCGGAGCGGTGGGCACCAGCGCGGAGAACCTGGGCGAGCTCCTGCTCGGCGAGCGGGGCGTGGCCCTGCTCGAGGCCATCTCCCTGGGGTCGGTCTTGATGGGCGCCAACACCTACATCGGCAACGGCCCCAACTTCATGGTCAAGGCCATCGCCGAGCAGGGCGGCGTGCGGATGCCGGGCTTCTTCGGCTACATGGCCTGGAGCGGGGCCATCCTCCTCCCGCTCTTTCTGGCCGTCACCTGGATCTTCCTTCTTTAGCCCCCTCGGGCACCGACAGCGAGTCCAACTCTGGGGGCAGGCGCGCGCTCTGTGGCGGCGCCTTGCGGAACCTCTTCATCGCCGGCGAGACCAGCGGGAAGAGGAAGAGGGCGAGCGCGAGCAGCAGGAGGAAGAGGGACACCGGCCGGGTGAAGAAGACCGAGGGGTCTCCCGAGGACATGATCAGGCTGCGGCGGAAGGAGGACTCGGTGTCGTCGCCCAGCACGATGGCCACCACCAGGGGCGAGAGCGGGTAGCCGAACTTCTTGAAGAGGAAGCCGATCACCCCGAAGAGGAGCACCATCCACATGGTGAAGAGGGTGTTGTTCTCGGTGTAGCCGCCGATGTAGCAGAGGAAGACGATGAGCGGGACCTGGACGGTGAAGGGGATCTTGAGGATCTGCGTCCAGAGCGGGATGGCGAACATGTTGAGGATCATCGAGAGCATGGCCGCGATGTACATGCTGGCGATGAAGCCCCAGACGATCTCCGGGTGATCGAGCATCAAGAGGGGCCCGGGCTGCAGGCCCCAGATCATCAAGGCGCCCAGGATCACCGCCGCCGTGGGCGATCCGGGGATCCCCAGCGTGACCAGGGGGAGCAGCGAGCCCACCTCGGCGGAGGCGGCGGCCGACTCCGGCGCGACCACGCCTTCCAGGTCGCCGGTGCCGAACTTCTCCGGGTGCTTGGAGAACCGTTTCGCCAGCCCGTAGCCCACGAAGGAGGCCGGCGTCGCGCCGGTGCCGGGGAGGACGCCGATCCAGAAGCCGAGCAGGGTGGAGCGGAGAAACGTCTTCCAGTACCCGCCCATCTCCTTGAGGGCGCCGACGATGTCGGCGAGCCGGACCTTCGCCTTCAGCGCCGACTTGGACATGATGTTCTCCTCCGCCGCGCGGAGGAGCTCGCCGACGCCGAACATCCCCACCACCACCACCAGGAACTTCACCCCCGCCAGGAGGTCGGTGGAGCCGAAGGTGATGCGCGGCATCCCGGTGATGATGTCCACCCCGATGGTGGTGAGGATCAGGCCGGTGAGCACCGAGACGCTGCTCTTGACCAGGCTCCCTCCCTCGAGGCCGGCGAGGGCGGCGTAGGCGAGGACCATCACCGAGAAATACTCGGGCGGTCCCCAGGTGAGGGCGTATTCCGCCAGGGGCCGGGCGAAGAAGGTGAAGAGGACGACGCAGGTGGTCCCGGCGATGAAGGCGGAGAGGGCCGAGCCCGCCAGCGCGCGCGCGCCCTTGCCCTTCAGCGCCATCGGGTAGCCGTCGAAAGCGCTGGCCACCGACATGGGCGTGCCCGGGATGTTGAAGAGGATGGAGGTCACCGAGCCGCCGTAGATGGCGCCCATGTACAGGCCGGAGAGGAAGATCAGCCCGGTGGAGGGAGGAAGGCGGAAGACGATGGGCAGAAGAAGCGCGGCCCCCTGGGTGGGCCCCAGGGCGGGAATCACCCCGATGGTGGTCCCCACGATCACTCCCAGGGCGCCGGCAAGCAGGTTGAAAGGATGGGCGGCGACGCTGAGGCCGTAGCTCAGATCATGCAGGGCGCTCCCCACGGCGTCCTCTCAATCCAGCCAGGGGATCTCGAAGATCCCCCGAGGGAGCGCCACCTGGAGGACGCGCTCGAAGAGGTAGTAGCCGCTGATGGGGATGAGCAGGCTCATGGCGATCACCGCCGGCCAGCGGTGCTTGCCGATGAACCTCAGGTAGACGAACAGGTAGGCGATGGAGGCAAGGCGGAAGCCCACCAGCCAGGTGAGGACGAGCATGCCGGCGGCGGTGGCGGTCACCTTCAGCACCGAGGTCAGGCCCGTCCGGTCGTGGAAGAACCTCGCCGCCCCGGGGGAGAGGCGCACCGCCTGCGCCAGCGCGATCGCGCCGCAGACGAGGAGCAGCGCTCCCAGCCAGAAGGGGAAGAACCCCGGCTCGGCCTGCCCCTCCACCCACCTCGAGCCCACGCTCGCCGCCTGCGCCATCACCGCGATGGCGAAGGCGATCACGCCCAGC
>DATKAG010000499.1:0-8324 GCA_035498355.1 Myxococcales bacterium
AGCGGGGCACCCGCGGCGGCTCGGAATTGAGCACGATGTCCGTCCAGAGCATGGCGCCGTCGAACGGCAGGTACCCGCCGTGGTTGGCCACCACGATCGCGGGGCCTTTTGCCGGCAGGTTGCCGATCTTGCGCGAGGCCACGCGAAACCAGGCGCGGTAGAGGGGCAGCAGGCGCGCAAGTCCTGCGGCCACCCCTTCGGGGTGGAGGCCGAAGGCATCGTAGCCATGCACGCCGCCATCGTGACGGATCTCCGAGAAGCGGCGCCGCTCACGCGGCCCGAGGACCAGCTGCGACAGCGCCAAAGCGGGATCTGCGGGAGTCATGTCCCTTCCCCCTTGCGATTCCCGCGCCGACACGGGTGCGAAAAGTCTGCGAACGGCGCACTGCGGCAACCTTGCGCCCTCGGGGCGCGGATGTTGCACCCTGTTGAGGCATGGGCTTTCCGGTTCTGGTGAAACCCCGCTCCGGATTCCGCGTCGAGCCGAATCTGCGGGACTACGAGGCGACCCGCGCATCCTTCTCCTGGGAGGCGGCCGCCGCCGCCCTGCAGGGATTGCCGGGCGGGAGGGGACTGAACATCGCGCACGAGGCGGTGGACCGGCACGCGGCGGGCGGGCGGCGCGACCATCCCGCGCTGCGCTTCCTGGGCAAGCGCGGCGAGCCGCAGACGCTCACCTACGGCGATCTCTCCGCCGAGAGCAACCGCTTCGCGAACGTCCTGCAGCGCCTCGGCGTGGCCAAGGGGGAGCGCGTCTTCGCGCTGCTGGGCCGCATCCCCGAGCTCTACGTCACCGCCCTCGGCACCCTGAAGAACCGCAGCGTGTTCTGCCCCTTGTTCTCGGCCTTCGGTCCGGAGCCGCTGCAGGCGCGCCTCTCGCTGGGCGATGCGCGCGTGCTCGTGACCACTCCGGCGCTGTACGCGAGGAAGGCGGCGCAGATCCGCGATTCGCTGCCGAAGCTCGACTTCGTGCTGCTCGCCGGCCCCGCCCCGTCGCTGCCGCCGCGGACGCTGGACCTGGGCGGGCTTCTGCGCGCGGCCAGCGACCGGTTCGAGATCGGCCCCACCGATCCCGAGGACATGGCGCTGCTGCACTTCACCAGCGGGACCACCGGCAAGCCGAAGGGCGCCGTCCACGTGCACCGCGCGGTGGTCGCGCACCACGCCACGGGGCGCTTCGCGCTGGACCTGCATCCCGAGGACGTCTTCTGGTGCACCGCCGACCCCGGCTGGGTGACGGGCACCTCCTACGGGATCGTCTCTCCCCTCACCAACGGCGTCACCAGCATCGTCGACGAGGCCGAATTCGACGCCGAGCGCTGGTACCGGATCCTCCAGGACCAGCGGGTGGGCGTCTGGTACACCGCCCCCACCGCGCTGCGCATGCTGATGAAGGCCGGCCCCGAGCTGGCGCGGCGGTTCGATCTGCGCAACCTGCGCTTCATCGCCAGCGTGGGCGAGCCGCTCAACCCCGAGGCGGTGGTCTGGGGCCGCGAGGTGCTCGGCCTGCCCATCCACGACAACTGGTGGCAGACGGAGACCGGCGGGATCATGGTCTCCAACTACGCGGCGATGGACGTGAAGCCGGGCTCCATGGGCAAGCCGCTGCCCGGCATCGAGGCGGCCATCGTCCGCCGCAACGACTCCGGCGCCGAGGAGATCCGCCAGCCGGGTGTCGAAGGCGAGCTCGCCCTGCGTCCCGGGTGGCCCTCCATGTTCCGCGGCTACCTCCACGAGGAGGAGCGCTACCGCAAGTGCTTCTCGGGCGGCTGGTACCTGACCGGCGACCTCGCCCGCCGCGACCAGGACGGCTACTTCTGGTTCGTGGGGCGCGCGGACGACCTGATCAAGTCCTCCGGCCACCTCATCGGCCCCTTCGAGGTGGAGAGCGCGCTGATGGAGCACCGGGCGGTCGCCGAGGCCGGCGTGATCGGCAAGCCCGATCCGATGGTGAACGAGGTGGTGAAGGCGTTCGTCTGCCTGCACAAGGGGTTCGAGCCCGGCGAGGCGCTGCGCAACGAGCTGCTCGGGTTCGCCCGCGTCCGTCTCGGCCCCGCGGTGGCGCCGAAGGAGATCGCCTTCGTGCCCTCGCTGCCGCGCACCCGGTCGGGCAAGATCCTCCGCCGCCTGCTGCGCGCCCGCGAGCTGGGGCTGCCCGAAGGCGACCTCTCCACCCTGGAAGAGCCCGCATGACCGCCCCGCTCCCCGCGTTCCTCGACCGCGACGGGGCCCTCTCCCGCCTGCGGGAGATGATGCTCATCCGCCGCTTCGAGGAGCGCTCGGCCGAGGCGTACAGCTTGGGCAAGATCCGCGGCTTCCTCCACCTCTACATCGGCGAGGAGGCGTGCTCGGTGGGCGCCATGCGCGCGCTCCGGCCCGAGGACGCCATCGTCTCCCACTACCGCGAGCACGGGCACGCGCTCAGCCGGGGCATCGCCGCCCGCGCGATCATGGCGGAGATGTTCGCCAAGGTCGAGGGCTGCAGCCACGGCCGCGGCGGCTCCATGCATCTGTTCGACGCCAGCCGCCGCTTCTACGGCGGCAACGCCATCGTCGGCGGCACCCTCCCGCTGGCGGTGGGTCTCGCCCTCGCCGACCGCATGCAGAAGCGGCGCGCAGTCACCGCCTGCTTCCTCGGGGACGGCGCGGCCGCGGAAGGCGAGTTCCACGAATCGCTCAATCTCGCCGCGCTCTGGGACCTTCCCGTCCTCTTCCTCTGCGAGAACAACCTCTACGCGATGGGAACGGCGCTCTTGCGGCACCAGGCGCAGCCGGACCTCTCCCTGAAGGCCACGACCTACGGGCTGATCGCGCGGGCGGTGGACGGCATGGACGTGATCGCGGTGGAGGAGGCGGCGCGCGAGGCGGCCACCGCGGTGCGCGAGGGCCTCGGTCCCCGGTTCCTGGAGCTGCGCACGTACCGCTTCCGCGCCCATTCCATGTACGACCCGGAGCTGTACCGGGACAAGAAAGAGGTCGAGGAGTGGAAGAAGCGCGATCCGATCGCGCTCTTCTCCGCCAGGCTGCGCGAGGCCGGGCTCTTGCAGCCGCGCGATCTGGAGGGCCTGGAGCGCGAGATCGAGGCCGAGGTGGCGGACGCGGTGGCCTTCGCCGATGCCGGCACCCTGGAGCCCGTGGAAGACCTGGAACGCGACGTGACCACGCCCAAGGAGGGACGCTGATGCGCACCACGTATCGCGAGGCCGTCCGCCTGGCGCTGCGCGAGGCGCTCCAGCGCGATCCGCGCGTCTTCCTCATGGGCGAGGACGTGGGCCTGTATGGCGGCTGCTACGCCTGCAGCAAGGGACTGCTCGCCGAGTTCGGGCCGGCGCGCGTGCGGGACACGCCGCTCTCCGAATCGGCGTTCGTCGGCGCTGGCATCGGCGCCGCGCTGGGTGGCATGCGGCCGATCGTGGAGGTGATGACGGTCAACTTCAGCCTGCTGGCGCTGGACCAGATCGTGAACACCGCGGCCGCGGTGCGCCACATGTCCGGCGGCCAGGTCAGCGTGCCGCTGGTGATCCGCATGGCCACGGGGGCCGGACGCCAGGTGGCGGCGCAGCACTCGCACAGCCTGGAGAACTGGTTCGCCCACATCCCCGGCATCCGCGTGCTGGCCCCCGCCACCGTCGCCGACGCCCGCGGGATGCTCTGGACCGCGCTGGAGGATCCCGATCCGGTGGTGATCTTCGAGCACGCCATGCTCTACGCGGCGGAGGACGACCTTCCGGAGGGCGCGGGCGCGGTGGAGATCGACCACGCGGCGGTGCGACGGCCAGGCAAGGACGTCTCGCTGATCACCTACGGCGGCTCGCTGCGCAAGGCGCTGGATGCCGCCACCCAGCTCGCCGCGCTGGGCGTCGAGGCGGAGGTGGTGGACCTGCGGACCCTGCGGCCGCTCGACGACGAGACGGTGCTCGGCTCGGTGACCCGCACGCGGCGCGCGGTGATCGTGGACGAGGGCTGGAAGAGCGGGAGCCTGTCCGCGGAGATCAGCGCGCGGATCTGCGAGAAGATCTTCTACGAGCTGGATGCGCCCGTCCAGCGGGTGTGCACCGCAGAGGTGCCCATCCCCTACCCGAAACACCTCGAGGAGGCGGCGCTCCCGCAAACGGCGCGCATCGTCGAGACGGTGCGGACACTCCTGGGGAGCGCGCATGGCTGAGTTCCTCATGCCCTCGCTGGGCGCCGACATGGAGGCGGGCACCCTGGTGGCCTGGATGGTGAAGCCCGGCCAGGAGGTCAAGCGGGGCGACATCGTCTGTGTGGTGGAAACCCAGAAGGGCGCCATCGAGGTGGAGATCTTCGAGAGCGGCACCATCACCGAGCTGCTGGTGCAGCCGGGGACCGAGGTCCCGGTGGGCAAGCCCCTGGCGCTGTTGCGGCGCGAAGGGGAGACCCTGGCGGCGGCTGCGCCGCCGTCCCCGCCCGCTCCGGCGCCGGAAGTCGCCGCGAAGGTCGAGGCGAAGGTGTTGCCGCCCGCCGTCGCCGAGGGCCATGGACCGCGCGCCTCGCCGGCCGCACGCAACGCGGCGCGGGCGCTGGGCATCGATCTCGCCGCCGTCACCGGCACTGGCCTGGGGGGCGCGATCACCCGGGAGGACGTGGAGCATGCCGCGGCCGCCCGGCCCCCGGCGCCAGCCGTTCCGGCCGCTCCCCAGCGCGCGATCGGCATGCGCCAGGCCATCGCCGCGGCCATGGGGCGCTCGAAGCGCGAGATCCCCCACTACTACCTGAGCACGCGCAGCGACCTGGGCCGCGCGATGGAGTGGCTGCGCGCGGAGAACGGGCGGCGCGCCGTTGCCGACCGCCTGCTGCCGGTGGCGCTGCTGCTCAAGGCCGTTGCTCTCGCCGCGCGGCGGTTCCCGGAGATGAACGGCTTCTACCTGGACGGGACCTTCCGCCCCTCCGCCGAGGTGCACCTGGGCGTGGCCATCTCGCTCAAGGACGGCCTGGTCGCGCCCGCCCTTCACTCGGTGCCCGACAAGTCCCTGGGCGACCTGATGCGCGAGCTCTCCGATCTCATCCAGCGCGCCCGGCGCGGCGGCCTGCGCAGCTCGGAGCTGGCGGACTCCACGCTCACCGTCACCAGCCTGGGGGACAACGGCGTGGACTCGGTGCTCGGCATCATCTTCCCGCCGCAAGTATCGCTGGTGGGGCTGGGGCGCATCGCCGAGCGCCCCTGCGTCCGCGACGGCAAGGTGGTGGCCCGGCCCACGGTGGACCTCAGCCTCTCCGCGGACCACCGGGTCAGCGACGGGCTGCGGGGCTCGCTCTTCCTCGCCGCCATCGACCGCCTGCTGCAGGAACCGGAGGCATTGTGACCCGCGAACAGATCAAGGAGGCGGTGGTGCAGGCGCTCCTGGGCGTCGCCCCCGAGACGCAGGCTTCCGCGCTGCGGTCCGACCAGGACCTGCGCGAGCAGCTGGAGATCGACTCGTTCGACTTCCTCAATTTCGTGATCGCGCTCGACAAGAACCTCTCGGTCGCCATCCCCGAGACGGACTACCAGAAGCTCGCCACCCTCGACGCGTGCGTCGACTACCTGGCCGCCCGGATGCAGCCGAAACCGCAAGACGGGACGAAATTCCCGGAGAAAGGAGCCTGGCGATGACAACCCTCTGGATCGTCGTCATCAGCGCACTGGTGATCTACCTGGCGTACAACCTCTACGCCAAGCGAGTGGACAGCCTCGTCATTCGCGCCGACTTCAAGCGAGCCACGCCGGCCCGGATGTACATGGACGGCGTCGACTTCATGCCCACCAGCCGGAATGTCCTCTACGGCTACCACTTCAAGTCGATCGCGGCGGCGGGTCCCATCGTCGGCCCCATCACCGCGGCCGCCATCTGGGGCTGGGCGCCCTCTCTCGCCTGGCTGGTCCTGGGGGTCAGCTTCATCGGCTGGGCCAGCGACTACTCGGCGATCATGGTCGCCGTCCGCAACGACGGGAACAGCCTGAGCGCCATCTCGCACAAGCTGATCGCCCCGCGCACCCGGACCATCCTCTTCTTCTTCATCTTCTTCTACCTGATGCTGCTGGCCGGGGCGTTCATCGGCATCCTCGCCGCCATCTTCTCCGCCCGTCCCGACGTTCCCTTCGGGATCGTCATGCTGGCCCTGATGGGCCTGCTCGCGGGCCAGATGATGTACCGCTGGAAGAAGGACATCATCCTCACCACCGTGGTGGTGGTGGCGGTGACGCTGGTGGCGATGGGCCTCGGCCCCATGGGGCAGCACCGCGACAAGGGCGCGCTGGTGCAGGGGCCGATCGGATCGGCGATCGTCTCCCTGAACAACGCCATCGACCGGATCAGCGGGAAGCGGGCGCTGTTCAGCGTGGTGGACCCCACCAACGCGGATCCGCGCATCCCGGCGCCGGCGGCGGACGGAAAGCGCCCGAGCACGGCGGCCTTTGACGCCACCACGGGCCTGGTCCGCACGCTCCCGAACTACCTCTTCTGGATGCTCTTCCTCTTCGCCTTCTCCTACCTGGGCGCGACCCTGCCCATCTGGCGCTTCGCGCAGCCGGTCAATTACATCGGGTTCTGGATCATGCTCATCACCATCGTGTTGAGCGCGATCGGGATGGTGGTGGCGCCGCTGTTCGGGACCCACGACGTCGCCGGCAACCTGATCGGGAGCTTCGCGCTGCCGGCGGTGATCCAGTCCGGATTCACCATCGAGGCCGGCAAGGCGTGGCAACCGCTCTGGCCGATGCTCTTCGTCACCATCGCCTGTGGCGCCATCTCCGGCTGGCACGCCCTGGTCGGCTCGGTGGGGACCGCGCGGCAGATCGAGTACGAGACGGATGCCCTGCCGGTGGGCGCCGGAGCGATGTTCGGCGAGTTCAGCCTGGCGATGCTCTCCCTCACCGCGGTCTCCATCGCGGGCGTGGGCGGCGGCGGCGGGCGGTTCGCCGTCGGAGTCGGCAAGCTGGTCTACGCCGGCACGGGCGGGCTGATTCCCGAGATGTTCGGCACCGCGCTCGGGTTCGGCGCCTTCGTGATGATCGTGCTCACCGTCACGCAGCTGGTCTTCCGGGTGATGCGGGTGACGCTGACCGAGTGGGTGGGCGATACCTTCCCGCCGGTCCGCAACATGCATGTCTCCAGCATCCTCTCCATGGTGGTGACCGGCGCCCTGGTGCTGACCGGAACCTGGGTCTACCTCTGGCAGATGTTCGGCGCCTCCAACCAGCTGATGGCGGCGTTGGGCCTCCTGGTGGTCACCGTCTGGCTGCGGTCGGAGCGGCGCAATCCGACCTACGCGCTGGTGCCGATGATCTTCATGTACATCACCACCTTGGCGGCGACGCTGGTGACGGCGCGCAACCTGTACGTGACCATCGCGGCGAATCCGAAGATGAGCGGACTGCCCGTGGGCGGCGCCTGGGCGATGATCATCGTGGCAGCCCTGCTCTTCGCGGCGGCGCTGATCATCGGGTGGGACGGGCTCAAGGCCTACCGGCGCTACTCCGCCAGGCCGGCGCAGCCGCCTGCCACGAAGCCGGTTCCTCCTGCCCAGCCTCATCCGACGCCGGCCTGAGGCGATCAGTGCAGCGCGCGTTCAGCGAGGGCGTGGAAGGAGTCGAAGAGCGCCCTCGCGGACGCGCCTTCCCCGGGAGCGTCGACATGCAGCTGGAGATGAGGCGGGGTGCGGCGGACGGACAGGCGCCGCACCTCGAGCCCGGCCCGGCGGGCGAGGTCGAGGAGCTCATCGGCGCGGGCGAGGGCGGCCTCGCTCCCGTGCCAGGTGGCCAGGCCGCCCGCCGCGGAGGGCGGGCGCGAGGACCAGGCGGCGGAGGAGACGGCGTGCAGCGCGTCCTTTCCGGACCAGCTCCTGCCGTCGAGCGCCTCCAGATCGATCGACGGCGCGATGCGCAGCTCCCCCCGGAGGATGAGGGTGTCGCGGCGGCCGCCACGGCGGGCGAAGAGCCACATCCAGGGCATGTCGCGGGGCTCGAGGAAGATCACCAGCGTGACCTTCTGGAACGGCGCCCGGGCGGAGGCGATCACCATCTCCACCGCGGTGGATCCCAGCCAGCGGACGGTGGTTCGCTCTCCCACGGCGGGCAGCCCCTGCTGCAGCCAGCGCATCAGGGCCCCTCCCTTGCGCACGTTCCAGATGGTTCCCACGGCGAACCATCCCACCAGGAGGATGGCGAGGGCGGTGAGAAGGGCGGTCACGGCGGGGGTGATAACCCGCGCGCGCGCCGGGGAAAAGGGCGGCCGCGCCGCTGGGCGCAAACCCTGCGCGAGTTCTTCTACGGAATGGCCGGCTACGAGATCGCGCAGCAGGCGCTGGAAATGCGCGCCTCGATG